>JAFZMA010000048.1 GCA_017551215.1 Bacteroidales bacterium
AGATAGAGCTCGTCGTCCAGCAGCGGGGAGTGGGCGTCAAAGAGAATCTTCTCCCCGTTCTGCATTATCTGGCTGAAGAACTGCGGATAGCCATCTTCGGCCATTTTAACTGCCCTGTCCACAAGACGCTGCATGCTTTTCTTGGCGATGGTATCATCCACGTTTTCTATCAGGGAAACAAACCCGCCGAAAGACTCTTCGAAGATCTGAGGACTTACTCCCAGAATTGCGGAAGAATCCGGTTTGAGTCTGAGCAGGCGGTCCTCGCTCAGGAATTCGTCCCAATAATGCCTTGCGCAATACTCTGCGCCCAAACGCTTGTCCGACGCCAGAGAAACGGGAACCTTTACCTGAGGGAAGATATTTGTCTGATAGGGAAGCTCCTTGCGGCCGCCGTTGTTGCAGCTTACCAGAAAGAACAACGCCAGAAGTGAAACCGAAAAGGCCCTAATAGATAAACTGCAGAAATTCTTCATAGGTAATCTGCCAGAATTCAATTGTTGAGATACCAGGATTCGAACCTGGACAAACAGAACCAAAATCTGTTGTGCTGCCATTACACCATATCTCAATGATAGGGGTTGCAAAAGTAATAAAACTCCGCAAACCTCACAAACAGTTCCGTATTGGTTAGCGTTTGCGCTTGGCGGAGAAGAATTCTGTCATGATGGCGGCGCACTCTTTCTCCAGAATGCCGCCGGTGATTTCGGTTTTGGGGTGATAGAGGGTTGGAGAGAACTTGGATGCGCCGCGCTTAGGGTCTGTGCAGCCGTAGACAACGCGTCCGATCTGGGCCCAGTTCAACGCCGCGGCACACATTGGGCACGGCTCAACCGTGACATACAGCGTGCATTTGTCCAGGTACTTGCCGCCAAGGTATGCAGACGCGCTGGTAATTGCCTGCATTTCCGCATGGGCGGTAGGATCCTTCAGAGTCTCCGTCAGGTTGTGCGCCCGTGCTATTATCCGCCCTGTGGGAGAAACGCCCTTGCCGGTCTTTTTTTCTTCCTCAGCGACAACAACACAGCCCACCGGCACCTCTCCCTCTTCTGCGGCCGCCTCCGCTTCTTTCAGTGCCTGGATCATGAAATCCACATCCACTTTCAGTTGTTCTACATCCATAATCTTTCTCGAACGATGACGCAAGTTACAAAATAAAGACCTTCAACCGGACAAAATGGCAGAAAAATAGACCGTCAGGGTGGTGGCACATACTTTGCCGTTAATCCATCTGCCCGCAAAATCGGGGTTTCTGGAACCGGCATCGGTAAAAAGAACCATGAGGGACCAGGAACAACGGACCAGTAACAAATAGATATTATCAAATATAAAAATTAAAACATACGATTATGAATATCAAACCATTAGCAGACAGAGTCCTGATCGAGCCTAAAGAGGCCGAGAAAAAGACAGCCAGCGGAATCATCATCCCTGACAATGCAAAGGAAAAACCACAGGAAGGAACAGTTGTAGCCGCAGGTCCAGGCAAGAAAGACGAGCCTATGGAACTGAAGGTCGGAGACGTTGTTCTCTACGGAAAATATGCAGGCACAGAGGTTAACGCTCCGGATGGCAAAACCTATATGATAATGCGCCAGAGCGATGTTCTCGCAGTAATCGGATAATTAAAATAGTTTAGATATGGCAAAAGAGATTAAATTCAATATGGATGCCCGCGCACTGATGAAGGAAGGTGCGGACGAGTTGGCAAACGCCGTTAAGGTTACACTGGGTCCTAAGGGCCGCAATGTTGTAATAGAGAAGAAGTTCGGCGCTCCTCAGATTACAAAGGACGGAGTTACCGTAGCAAAGGAAATAGAGCTGGACGACCAGTTCAAGAACATGGGCGCACAGCTGGTTAAGGAAGTTGCTTCCAAGACCAACGACCAGGCTGGTGACGGTACCACAACCGCAACCGTTCTGGCACAGGCCATCATCAACGTAGGTCTGAAGAACGTTACCGCAGGCGCAAACCCTATGGATCTGAAGAGAGGTATCGACAAGGCTGTAGAGGCTGTTGTTGAGGATCTTAAGAAACAGAGCCAGAGCGTTGGCGCAGACTATTCCAAGATTGAGCAGGTAGGAACAATTTCCGCCAACAACGATGCTGTCATAGGAAAACTCATCGCCGATGCAATGAGCAAGGTAAAGAAAGAGGGTGTCATCACCGTTGAAGAGGCAAAGGGCACAACCACAGAGGTTAAGGTTGTCGAGGGTATGCAGTTCGACCGCGGATACATCTCCCCTTACTTCATGACCAACCCAGACAAGATGGAGGCAGTTTTGGATCAGCCTGCCATTTTGATCACCGACAAGAAAATCTCCACGATGAAAGACCTGCTTCCTATTCTCGAGCCGCTGGCAAGAGAGGGCAAGGCTCTGCTTATCATCGCTGAGGATGTAGATGGAGAGGCTCTTACCACACTGGTTGTCAACCGCCTGAGAGGAACACTCAAGGTTGCTGCCGTTAAGGCTCCTGGATTCGGAGACAGAAGGAAGGAGATGCTGCAGGATATTGCTACCCTGACAGGCGCCATCGTAGTTTCCGAGGAGAGAGGCTTCACCCTGGAGAATTGCACTCCGGACATGCTCGGTAAGGCTGAGAAGATCACCATCGACAAGGAGAACACAACTATCGTAAATGGTGCCGGCAACAAGCAGGACATTGCAGACCGCGTTGCCCAGATCAAGAAACAGATAGAGAGCACCACTTCAGACTACGACCGCGAGAAACTGAAGGAAAGACTGGCCAAGCTGGCTGGCGGAGTTGCAGTCCTCTATGTAGGTGCAGCTTCCGAGGTTGAACTCAAGGAGAAGAAAGACAGGGTTGAGGACGCTTTGAACGCAACCAGGGCTGCCGTTGAGGAAGGTATCATCGCCGGCGGTGGAGTTGCATACATCCGTGCCATAGATCATCTGAAGACTCTCAAGGGAGCCAACGAGGATGAGCAGACCGGTATCAATATCATCATCCGCACTCTGGAAGAGCCGCTTAGAATCATCTGCGAGAACGCAGGAGAAGAGGGCAGCGTAATTATCCAGAAGGTTAAGGAAGGAAAGGACGACTTCGGATACAACGCTCGCGAGGGCAAGTTCGAGAACCTGCTTGCAGGCGGCGTAATCGATCCTACCAAGGTTGCAAGAGTTGCACTGCAGAACGCGGCTTCCGTTGCCGGAATGTTCCTGACAACCGAGTGCGTGATTGCAGACAAGAAGGAAGAGAATCCTGCACCAATGCCTCCAATGGGCGGCGGCGGAATGGGCGGCATGATGTAATCCCTTCGGCGCCCTGCAAGAGAACTCGCTGATTATTAGCGAAATACGCAAATGAACCCCTCCGTTTTTGGAGGGGTTCATTGTTGTAATACGCTGTTTGTCAGGCGTTTCTCTTGCAGAATAACTTGATAGGCGTGGCGCAGCTACGACCTAGCCGACCATCCAGACCATGACGTGGTCTTCGAAGGTCTCGTACTGCATCTCGAATTCTTCTTCCTCGTTCTGCTCTTCTCCGTCTTCGTCTACGATGTGTTCGCTCTGCGGGTATTTGAATGTCACGTCTATCTCTCCCTCATCGTGGACGTTGAAGCGGTCTACTTCCATGTCTTCCGAGAAGTCCACGTTATTGCGGCCCATACGTTTGTAAAGGGCTTCCTTGGCGCACCAGTAGATTGCAAGCTGCGTGTTGCGCTCTTCCATCTTCTCCGGATTGTCCTCTTCCTTGTCCAGGAGGTCGTCTCTTTCCTCATCGCTGAGGGCCCTCTTTTCCACGGCGGTAAAGTCTCTTTTGATGCTTTCGATGTCTATGCCCACTTCCTCTGACGGATGGATTATTACCGCGGCAAAACGGTTGGTGTGGGTTATGCTGATGCGGGTGCTGTCGTTTTCTATGTAAGGGGCGCCGTTCTCGTGGTGGCCGATGTGAACAGGCTCCTCGAACAGAGTCTGTACCAGAGCCAGTACGGATAGCCTTTCGCGCCTTGCCTGCTCGCTCTTGTAGAGAGAAATCTCCTCCAATTCCTCATCCCGGTCTTCCTCGTCTTTGGCGAGTATGTCCAGAAGCTCTTTCTCGCTTTCGGTTATTTCCCAAACGGCTATCGTTCCGCCGCCCTTGAGTTCTTTTCTAAGATAAAGTCCCATGTTTTTTCTGTTAATTGTCCGTGTTTTCCAATCTGTGTATGAAGGGATTTCTGTTTGTCTACCGCTGTACTGTTGCCGGTGAAGATGCAGCCTCTTCCTGTGCGTCGCTTTCGTCGGAGATTTCTCCCACGATTTCTTCCAGGATGTCTTCCATGGTTACAATGCCGTCCATTCCGCCGTATTCGTCCACTACGATTGCCAGGTGGAGCTTTCTTTGGCGGAGTTCTTCCAGAAGGTCGTTGATCTTCATGGAGCCCGGAACAAAGTAGGCCTGGCGGATGTGCTTGCGCCAGTCGAATTTCTTGCTGCGGCTCATTATGTACGGGAGCATGTCCTTGATATACAGGAAGCCGCGGATGTCTTCCGTGTTGTCTTTGTAGACTGGCAGTCGGGAGTATCCGCATTCGTTGGCCAGGCGGATAACTTCCTCGTTGTCCATCTCCATGCTGATGGTTTCCACCTCCACTCTCGGCATCATTATCTGGGAGACGGTCTTGGTTGGGAGCGTCAGGATTTTCTTCAGGAGCTTTTTCTGCCGTGCGTCTTCCGTCATGGTCATTTCCACGGCGCCGCTAAGCATCTTGTATGCATCTTCCTCCTCTTCTTCCGAGAGGGTTTTGCCATGGTGCCTTTTCTCCACAATCTTGTCCATCACTTTGTCGATAGGGATGGTGGTATGCTTAAGGACAGACAGCGGCAGGCTGGTAAACTTGGAGAACCGCACCGGGTACTGTGTGCCCAGAATCTTTGGCATGGCCTCTCCGAACAGAACCAGCAGGAAAGTTACCACAACGGTACATACCACAAATTCCAGCACCGGATGTCCGGTAAAGTCGAACATTCTGTCTATCAGTAGAGAAGACAGGAGCACCAGAAGTATGTTCACTATGTTGTTTGCCTGGAGAATGGTTCCCAGAAGCCTGTTCGGCTGGCCCAGAAGCCTCATTACCCTGCGGCTGGAAGAATCGTCTCCGTCTTTCAGCGCCTGCGTTTCCTTTGGGCTAAGGGAAAAGAACGCGGCTTCGCTTCCGCTCATCATCGCAGAGCAGAAAAGCAGCAGCAGAATAAATAATCCTATGAAGATATTTTCCCACAGACCTCCCGAAGGGGGGATTTCATCTGGGGAGCTGACTAGCAGCATTAGTATTGTACTGGGAGGTTCCAAGTATCAAAAGTGTTGGTTAGCGGTGCAAATATAAGAATTCCTTATTTGATTTCAATGATAGCCTCGGAGATATTGATCATGAAATCTCCCACATGTTCGCACTCGTTGATCATGTCTATGTAGTAGACGCCGGTGAGGTAACTGTAGGTGTTGTTCTCCAGATTGAGCAGATGCTCTTCCTTGAGGTTGTTGCGGTACTCGTTGATTTCCTGCTCTACATCCTGGGCGTTGGAGATATCTGTAATGTTCTCGTACCCAAGCTCCAGGTTCTTTTGCATGACGTCGAATCCCTTGTCCAGAAGATCCATCATGAAGCCCAGCTTGGTGGTCATGCTCTCGTCGAACGAAGCGTTGTGGATGTTGCGCCTCTGAAGAATGCGGCCAAAGTTGAAGCCGCTGTCTCCGATGCTCTCCAGTTCGCTGATGACCTTGAACATTGCCTGGATCCTGCGGGCGGACTCTTCAGAAAGATCCCACTCGGCTACATCGTTCAGATACTTGGCAATCTCAAACTCTATCTTGTCTGTAACCTGCTCGTAATGTTCCAGTTTATGATAAAGCTCGTCGAACTTTTCCGGGTCTGTTTCCGTAATGCTCTGGCGTGCGTAGCCGTACTGTTCCCGGCAGATTTCCAGCAGATGTAGAATCTCTCCCTTGGCCTGTCCCAGAGAAAGTTCGGCCGTTGAAAGCGGACCACCCTGGATGTACTGCAGCCTGTAGCCTTCGTCCTCCGGCTTGCCCGGAAGGAGCTTGGTCACAAACTTCACAATCTTGTTGGTGAATCCTACGAGTATGGCCGTGTTGCTGACGTTGAACAGGGTGTGAACCATGGCTATAGAGCACAGGATTGAGAACGTGGATGCCCCGGAAACCAGCGGATTGTCAAGACCCAGCGCCATTATCACGCGGGAAACAACCCATAGGAACGGATGATACAGAATGAGCACCCACAGTACGCCGAACAGGTTGAAGAACGCGTGTCCGGCGGCGGCCCTCCTTGCCGAGATATTCGCCACGGAAGCGGCCATGTTTGCGGTAAGGGTGGTTCCTATGTTTTCTCCAAGCACCAGAGCGGCACCCAGTTCAAAGTTCAGTCCGTTGGAGCACATCATCAGGGTAAGGGCCATGGTTGCGGCAGATGACTGCAGCATAATGGTAATTACCGTTCCTATGAACACGCATATAAGCACGCTCCAGAATCCGAACCTGCTCCATCCGTTGATGAGTTCCTTTACCTTCTCCAGGATTACAGGGTCTACGGAAGTCTGCACCATACTCAGTCCCAGGAACATGATGGCAAAGCCCATGATCATCATACCCAGGCTCTTGCGCTTCTTGCTCTTGCCCATGGTGATGATGAATCCCACGGCAATCAGCGGAATGGCAACGGTAGCCACGCCTCCGGAAAATCCCACAAGGGCAAATAGCCAGGCAGACACGGTGGTTCCGATATTGGCACCCATAATCACACCGATACTCTGAGCCAGGGAAAGCAGTCCTGCGTTAACGAAGCTCACCACCATCAAAGTGGTTGCAGCTGAGGACTGTATGCATGCTGTGACGGTAAGACCCGTGAGCACTCTCTTGAATGCGTTGGAGGTCATCATTGCAAGAAAACTTCTGAGCTTGTCTCCCGCAACTTTCTGCAGGTTTTCACTCATCATACTCATTCCGAACAGGAACAAGGCCAATGAGCCCAGGAGTTTGAATATAGACATTGCAATGTTCATCACAACAAATTTAATCTTAATCGCTGAGTTATAAAAATGAAATCCGCTAAATTTGAAGCATAATTTGCGATTATGAACAAAAACGTAACAAAGACTTTTCTTCTGGCAGCAGCTTTTTTTCTTTTTTCCTCAGCGATGGGATACTGCCAGTATTACGATATAGGCTCTGAAAAACCGTCTGTGAAGTGGGAACGGATCAAAAGCCCGCATTTTGAGATTATCTACCCTAAGGGGCATACCACTGAAGATGGGATCAGCGGTGTAGGGCCTCTTGCCGCCGGATATCTCAAGAAGGTGGAGGCGGCTTATGGCATTCACGCCGATTCTGTGAAATACACTTTCGGCCTGCCCAAGAGGTTCCCTCTGGTGCTGCATCCGTTCAATGCTGAAAGCAACGGAGTTACCGTATGGGGTCCGCGTCAGATAGACTTTTTCTCCCAGCCTCCTGTGGACATCATTTCCACAGAGCCTTGGGACGTTTCCCTTGCAACTCACGAGGGGAGACACGCCTGGCAGGTTGCCCATTTCAACCGCGGCTTTTTCAAGGTTCTTTACTGGGGTTTCGGAGACCAGGCGATAGGCGCGGCTTCCGGAATCTATCCGTCCAGATGGTTCCTTGAAGGAGATGCTGTTGTTGCAGAAACCCAGATGAGCAAGGGAGGCCGCGGCCGCAGTGGATTCTTCCTTCAGAATACATTGAAGAGCATTGTTCCGGCTGATACCGTTTATCTGAAGGATAAGGCAAAAAACCAAATGGCATACGACATAGGGCGTTTTTTTCACGGGGATTTGGAAGGGGCAAAGGCGTTGTTCTTCTACAGGAAAAACCGCAGCTGGGACCGCTGGCGTTTTGGAAGCGTAAAGGCTTATTCTCCAAATCCGTACGACGTGGGTTATATGATTAACGCTATGGCCCGGCATCACAGCGGTGACGTGGATCTTTCCCACAAAATTCTCAATTATGAGCCTCTCCACTTTATGAGCGCAAACGTTGTGGCGTCGGCTTTCAAGGAATACAGTGGCAAGACTCATCGCGAATATGTCAAGGACAGTCTCCTTCAGGAGTTCCTCCGCCTTAACACCAACGAAAAGCTTCTGCCTTACCTCAATCAGGCGGTAGATTCAATTTTGTGGGAAGGCTGGAATCCCTCAAAGCCCTTTTGCATGAATTCTAATTACTTTTCCAGACAGACCGGAGCAGAACAACGTTATTACACTGAATACAGGCATATTACAAAAGTCGGAAAAGACTCGGTGGTGGCTATTGTTTGCGGATATGGAACCCCTGGAGTTCTGGTACTTATGCATTTGGACGAGTATGGCGATTGGAAGGAAAAAGTCCTGCGTCCTTTCCCTGCGGATGTAGAGAGGCTGTCCTATCACGACGGCAAGTTTTTCTGGAGCGAATGTGATGCTGACATGCGCTGGGGCCAGCATGCCGAAAACGAACTTCTGTGCTACGATTTGAGAACCGGACAGATAGAGGAACTGTCTGCTTCCGGTTCGCTTCACCTTCCCCAGGAAGTGTATTTTGATGAAGGCGGGTATCAGAAAGGAAACGTGGTTTTTTCCCTGGAGTATAAAGACATTGTGGAAAATGACGAGTATAGTCTTAATTCCTACATTAGAGCTGCAGTTGACGAAAGGAACAGGCCAAAACAGATTTCCAGTGAAGAATTGTTGGAAAAAATGTTGGCAAATGATGAGGACGTAGATGAGTATTTAGATTTCTGGCTCCCTCGTTTCCATTCGTTCGGGCAGATTACATCATATGCCTTGAACCGGTTTGATTCATCAAAAGACACCACAAAGGGATATATGTCTGAATATGAGGCGTATTATACGGCTATTAATGATAGGGGGCTCGGCCTGTACCGGGGAAGGATGGTTCATTACGGATATGCGGTAGGGAGTGACAGAAAAGAAATCCTGCCGCCGTCAAGCCATATAATCAAGGATCTTTCCTGTTTCAACGGAGAACTGTTCTTCATCTCGGATATGCTTGGCTCTCCGATGCTTTTCAGGATGAACCCGGATGATGGCGTGGTAAGGATTGCATCAACTTCAACTGATGTGTCCAGCTACAGCATAGATGACGGGGATGGAGTTTTTGTGGTAAAGGCCTGTGGCGAATACGGTTTTCACCCTTATTATGACAAGCTGATAGATTTGCCGATACCGGATGGGATGGAATTCAAATATCCTTTGGCGGAGGAGCTCTCACAACAGTATAACGCCAAGTACGGCAAGAGGGTAGAGGAATACATCGCTGAGACAGAGAAGACTGGAGAGTTCTATAAGCCAGAGCCTTACAGCAAGACGGCCCATCTGTTCAAAATACATTCCTGGATGCCTACATATGCAGAGTATGCGGGTGAAACCAGTGGCAGTTACGACAATTTCTACGAGGAGTCAAAATTGGGCATTACGGCCTATTCCCAGAACACGCTGGGAACAATGAGGGCTTCTGCCGGATATTCGTTTGAAAACAGAGATGGGCATGGGGGCCTGACAAAAAAACTCCATGGCGGACACCTGACCATAAATTACTCCGGCTGGTATCCGGTAATAGAGGGAACTGTCCATGTGAACGACAGAATCATTTACCGTTCAGGACGTTTTTCCCTTAGGACAGCCGCTTCTGTGTACATTCCTTTGGCTTGGGATGAATATGGCTGGAATTTGGGATTTACTCCGGCTTTAAGCTGGAGTTTCCGCAACGACCAGACCTATATGGAGAGCACTTCTTCAACGGTAACCCTGCATCAGTTCGACCAAAATAAGCTCACGTTCCAGATGGGAGCGTACAAGATGCAGTCCATAGCCCGCGCCCAGGTTTATCCGCGCTGGGGAATAGGCGGAAGGCTGGCCGCATCTACAAGCCCGGACAAGAGCAAGAAGTTCGGCTCTCTCTATTCAGCCTACGCATACGGTTATCTTCCGGGCCTTACGTTCAACCATGGGCTGAGGCTCTCTGCCGGTTTCCAGAGGCAGCTCATAGAGGGCAAGAAGTTCTGGCTGGATAACCATCTGGATCTTCCAAGAGGCTATACAGAAGACTTTTACGGCCGCAACTATATCCGCGCAACCGCAGACTATGCCGTGCCGATTTATCTCGGCGATGTATCTCTGGGTCCGATAGCCTATCTCCAGCAGCTGCAGCTGATACCGTTCATAGATTACTCTAGGGTGGACTTCTACCGCAAGACGGGCGGGCTTATGGGCTTCTATTCCGGAACGCATTACCAGTGGGAAAGCCGCTATTCCTTTGGTGCGGATGTCATGCTTAAAGGGCACTTCCTCCGAATCGGATTCCCGATGTATATCGGAGTCCGCTATGCCCGTACCAACAAGCCTTGCGACTACGGCAACTCAACCCCGGCCACATACGACGGAAAAGGAGGGCGCAACTACTGCACCCTCCTCCTAGGAATTGAATTCTATTAACCCTTACTTTTTGGTAAAGGTCCAGGTGTCGTTTTCGTTGACAGTTGTAGAAACGGTACGCTGGATATGGTCAAATGTCCAGTCTGCAGAAGATGGATCGGACAGGTATCCGGTCATATTCTTGCCGTCAACGGTAAATGTTGCGGATATATCGCCGGAACCAAACATCTTCTCTGCGGTAGCTCCTTGAATCAGAGTGAGTTTTGTGATTCCTTCCGTAATGGTAATCACATCGCATCTTGTAGTTGCAAAAGCGCCGTGATAGAATATGGCTCCGAAACTGGACTGCTCCGTGCTGGCGGTTACAGTGCCGCCGGAAATGACGATGCTCTTGGTCCAGGATGGATAAGACCAGCCGCTGCGGTGCCAAGATGAACCTATGCCTGGACCGATATGTCCGATGGCATTGACAGTTCCGCCGGAAATGGTCAGATTGCCGCCTTCTACTCCGGCTCCGTCTTTGGAATTGACTACAATACCGGCAACAAGGGCTTCCGGTCCACCCCAGAAAGTGCTGTTCTGCGTCTGCTCGGCCGTAACGGTTCCTCCGCTGATGAGAAGGTCTCCGCCATATACATAGATTCCCTGGGAATTTGCCGATGAGGTGACTTCTCCTCCGGAAATCTCAACATCCTTTTCTGCATAAATGCCGCCGTTGGCGTTTATTGTTCCTCCGGAGACTGTAATGCCTCCAGCACTGATTGCGCGGTTTGTACCGGTTCCGGCATACAGATTATAAGTACCGCTCTCGAAAATTATGTCGGCATTGTTGTTTTCGCATACAAGAGCTCCATTCGTATAATATGCGTTAAGGTTGAAAATGCCGTCTCCACGGAAGGTAACTGTGCTTCCTTCCTTTATGTCAATAGGATTTTCATAATCCGGATCATTAATGGTGTTTGTTCCGCTCACGTCAATAGTGGCATCGCCATTTATTGTCATCTTCCGCATAGTGGCATTATCCAGATAAATAATGGAGCCGCCACCCTCTATGATAACATTTCGGTTATTGTTGTTGCCAAAAAGCGTTGCATTAGATCCGGCCGGAATGGTTACCGGATCGTTGGAGGACGTTAAATCCACAACTATCATAAAGTGGTTGAACGCCAGAGAGATGTCGTAAATCTTTCCACGGCCCAGAGCAATGTTTTTTTCAGGTTTGAGAGTACGCGTCTGGGAGAGCCCGTCTGTGGTTTCTACAGTGATTGCAAGGTTGGTGTAAGTGTTGGCCGGTGCTGCCACAAAGAAAGGCCTGGCTGTGCTGGCTATATCCACTCCCGCTTCTCCGCAGTCTAGGGTAATTCCATGAGTACCGGAAACTTCAGCTACGTAGTTGTCGCTCACAAGCGTTGCCATGTTTGTAATGGCCCCACTCAGACCCTGGTCTGCGGCAAGCTTGATTCTTCGCACTTTTTTCCCATCCATAGTGGTGCTTAGGTTGATACGGAAGATTCCGCAGATGTTCTTGAATTGCAGGCTTTTAGTGCCACTCTCCGCAAACATCGGTGCGCCTGAAATATTGTCTGACACATAGTTTTGTGTTGCCGGGAGGGTTGGTGTGCCCGAGTTATACAGTGTTGCCGGATAATATGCCTTGTAGTCTGGAGTTGTGGCCTCGGCTCCGCTAGTCAGAGTGAAGTCCGCATGCGATGTGGTGCTGGTTGTGGAATAAACACCCACATTTGAAGCGGCATCAACAATGGTAATCTGGTCTCCG
>JAFZMA010000049.1 GCA_017551215.1 Bacteroidales bacterium
AGCGCTCAAGAAGATTCATCCTGCAGGATATGCCTCCCTGGAGGAAATGTCCGATCAGCTGAAAGAGTATCTCGTTGTAAAGAAGAGCATAGACCATATGGCCGAAACTGCCTCAAAGACAGTGGAGAACGCTTCTTCTCTGGAAGAGATCTCAGAAAAACTGGGAACTACCGTAAGCAATGTCAACGATGTTACTTTCTCTTCCCTGAACGCGGGTCAGCAGCTGGATCCTCTCTTTGTAGGATACATTGCTAAGGCCGGTGCAGAAGGAAACAGGAACATTGTAGGACCTGTCAAGGGGTCCCTGGGAGTTTACTACTTCCAGATCAAAGACAGCAAGATGGGAGCTTTCTATACAGAGAGCGACGCCCAGAACAAGAGCGACAATGCAGTATACTCAATCCTCAACGTGTTGCCTCAGGTAATGACCAACGATGCAAACGTTGTAGACCAGCGTTACAAGTTCTATTAGGATGTCAGTTCAGGATTTTGACTGAGACGGTTTCAATCCTCTTTTTCGAAGTCTTGAGAACTGTAAAGGAGATGTTCCCTATGCGGAATGTCTCCTTTTCTTTTGGTATGAAACCAACGTTGTAAAGAATGAGTCCGGCGAGCGTTTCGTAAGCGTCATCTTCCGGAAGAGACAGTTCGTGGCGGCGGTTTATGTCCTTGACATCTAGCCTTGCAGAAAATATCCATTCCCTGTCTGATATCTTTTTTTCCACAAACTCGTTGCGGTCCAGCTCGTCTTCTATCTCTCCGAAAATCTCCTCTATAAGGTCTTCCAGGGTGATGATTCCTTCCGTTCCGCCATATTCATCGTTGACCACAACAATATTCTCCTTGCTGGAAGTCATTTTCTCCAGCAGGGTTCTGGCGTCCATGTCCATTGCCACGTGGGTAATTGGCCTCAGGATCTCCGAAATGGAATCCTTCTTTCCCCGGAGCAGGTCTTTTGAAAGAACGTAGCCGATAATATCGTCTATGTTCTCCCTGTAAACCACAATTCTGGAGTAGCCTGTATCCACAAACAGACTCAGCAATTCGTCTATACTGTCCTCAATATCAATGGCTACAATCTCCGTACGAGGAATAAGACACTCTTTGATTTTGGTAGAGGAGAAGTCCATTGCGTTCTGGAAAATCTCGATGTCAGAAGGCACATCGTCCCCCTGCGCATCTTCAACCTCTTCGCTGAGATTGAGCAGATCTACGGTATCGAACTTCCCGTCCTGCTGGGCGGAAGTCTGCACTACCCTCGGCTTCTTGCCGATAATCAGATAGGCCAGGCGGTTTGTCAGCCAGGTCAGAGGATAGAAAAGCCAGTAGAAAAACAGTATCACCCTGTACAGGGAGGAGAACACCTTGTTGGCATTGAGCAGGCACAGCGCCTTTGGAAGATACTCTGCCGTAACCATCACAATTACAGTGGCTACCACTGTTTCTATAATTATAATCAGCGATGTGGATGACGTTATGTGTGCAACAAGGAAAGGATTGAGCAGATGAGCCGCCGCAATACTGTAAATTACCACAAAAATGTTGTTACCCATCAGGAGGCTGCTTATCAGATCGCTCTCGTTGCGGATGAAGCGGTCCATGGCGATGGCATATTTCTTCCCCTCTTTCTTGTCCAGAGCCACCTTGAGCCTGTTGCAATGCAGAAAAGCCATCTCGTACCCGGAAAACAGGGCACAGAAGCAAAGAGCCACAATAACTATGATGATGTTGTAAATCATTGTTACCGGTCTTTTCCCTTGACTTTAAGGTCTGCCTCTATCTTGGAAGGATCCAGAATAGGACCAACGAAATTTGCCGTATCCACATAAAGGGAATCCTCAGCGATGCGGGTAAAGGAATCGAACGGGCGCAGGATTTCCGCATTGCGCGCCTGCTCGTCGCTCTGCATTCCATAGCCTTGCATAAATCCCTGAGGAGAAGCCATTTCTACAAAACAATGCGTGTAGATTTTGTGTTCGTACCTATCCCAGTAAAGTGTATCTGTCTTGAGAGTCTGGCCGTTCAGATAGTTTGTAATCACAACGTTTCCGAACACCTCCCATGTTTCCGACTTGTCTTTGTGAACCGTATGACGGGCCTTTTGGGAACAGATGCTTGTTTCCAGATTGCCGTCTTTATAGGAATAAACGTTAAACCCTTTTGGAAAGAGTTCGTACGAGATTGAATCGTTCTCGTACTTTTCCATCCTGACAGCCTCCACCCTCATGGTTTGCTCCCCGTTCACGCTCTGCAGGGCCAGTATGCTGTCTCCCACCTGACGGGGAGCCGTGCTTATGTCTATCTGGTCTGTAACCTCCGTCTTTGTGCTGCAGCCCACAAGCAAAGCGAAAGCAGCAGCAACCCAAAGGCGTGCTGCTGCCGATTCCGCTATATGACGGAGATTTTTGAACATAAATCCCGTTAGATTACTTCAGGGTCCTTACGGTTGTGGAAGCGCTCATTCCACCGCAGGAGATTGAATAACCCTTACCGTCTGTAAGGTCATACATGAAGGCATCCTGCGCACTTGGGAAATAATTGCGGTATCTTGCAATGTTCTTGTCTGCCTCTGCTGCAAGAGAAGGATCCTTTGCCTTTGCTCTCTGCATGTAGTCTGTTGCAACCCAGAACTTTGC
>JAFZMA010000050.1 GCA_017551215.1 Bacteroidales bacterium
ATGAAGTTCCTGTTAGGATACATCTTGGCCAGAGAGACCGTGTATTCTCCCTTGCCGCATCCAAGTTCTAGCGTGATTGGATTTGAATTATTGAAAATCTCCTGATGCCACTTCCCCTTAAGACGGTAATCCCTCCTGAACACTTCCTCCATCTTTGGCTGAAACAGGCATTTGAAGGTAGCGTTCTGACGGAATTTTTCCAGTTTTCCTACGGTACTCATTTTTGCTGAGAGTCGTTTCTTCTGCGCCCCTTGCCGTTTGGCTTTCCGCGCCTTTTTTTGCGGACCTCGTCAAAGCGGGTGATGCTGTCTTCTCCGGCGGCGCTCTTGAAATCTATGATCTTTTCCTTTGGCGCTCCAGAAATCGGAGATGCCTTTTTGCCCTCCGAGTTAAGAGCCATTATCTCTCTGACTTTCTCCACTTTAAGAGGATAGGCCTCATCTCCGTCCTTGTCTGTGTATGTGAACCACATTACGCCCTTGAGGGCATCTGTCTTTACCGGACGGATGTCTCCGTCTTCCAGATGAAGTGGCTCGTTCAGGTGCGGCATCCGCTCTTTGGCATCCAGATAGACGGCGGCTTCATAGTTGATGCAGCATTTGAGTTTTCCGCACTGGCCCGCCAGTTTCTGCGGATTCAGAGACAAATCCTGGCATCTTGCCGCAGCGGTGGTGATGGACTGGAAATCGTTGATGTACCTGGAGCAGCACAGAGCCTGCCCGCACACTCCTATTCCGCCAATCAGTCCAGCCTCCTGCCTTGCGCCTATCTGCTTCATTTCCACCCTAATATGGAATTCCTCGGCGAAGTCTTTGATGAGCTGGCGGAAGTCCACCCTTCCGTCTGCTATGTAATAGAAGATTGCCTTTGTGCCGTCTCCCTGGAACTCCACGTCTCCGATTTTCATCTCCAGCCCGAGGTTTGCAGCCAGCACTCTGGCGCGTATCATTGTCTGGTGTTCGCGGGCTATGGCTTCCTGCCATTTCTGTATGTCCTGAGGGCGCGCCTTGCGGTAAATCCTCTTGAACTCGTAGGACTTCCAGTCTATGTTGTTTCTTTTCAGCTGATGCGCCACAACGGCTCCGCTGAGGGTGATAATACCCACATCGCATCCGTTCTGGGCCTCCGTCACCACAATGTCTCCCTGCCGGAGCACCTGCCCGGATGTGTTCAGGTAAACGCCCTTGCGCGTATTCTTGAACCGCACCTCAAAGAAGTTGTCCATATCCTCCTCCGGGATTCCCTGGAGCCAGTCGAACACCGCCCTCTTGCAGCAACTCTGGTCGTAGGCGCAGCAAATCTGTCCGTTTTTCTCTATGTTTATCTGACAGCCTCTATGGCAGTCATACACAATATCTTTCTTGTCCATATCAGGTATTCAGGTATAGGTTGTTGCACAGATCGCTGAAGATGAACTTGGCGTTCACGTTCCTCTCTATGCACTCTACAGTATCGTTGAAAATATCGTAATACTTGCTGAAATTCTCTTTATTCAGTCTCTTGGCAAGGCTTGTAATCTGCTCTGCCTGAGTTGGGTTCATATAAGCCAGTTCTTCTTCGCCGAGATTGAGCATATACATCTGGCGGAAAAGCTTAAGAGCGTTGCGGCAGAAATTTTTCTGAGCCTCCTTTCCTCTTTTGGCCAGCTCTCCGC
>JAFZMA010000051.1 GCA_017551215.1 Bacteroidales bacterium
GCACCAGGCGCAATCCCGGAGCCAGCAGATGCACATCGTATCCGTTTCCTATTCTGAATTCGCTTTTCATACACTGCAAAGTTAAGAATTTATTGATTGAATTATATTGCGTATATTTGGAATCTGGACCAAGAAATGAGAGTTGACAGTTATGGGATTCAAGTTTTTTTCATTGCCGAGCCACAGGGTTTTTGACTACCCTGCAAGGTATTACAACAAGGACCTTGAGAAATTCGATGGAATAAACGCGGAGGCCAAGGCACGCCAGGAGGGCTCCGGTTACGTTCCGGGTTCTATCGTGTCCAAGGGATTCCGCAAGAATTCAAGGGAACTCAAGAGAGCAGAAGGCGGTTACGGTAAGGGAAAGAGGTTTCTAGTGTATATAATCATAGCGCTGATTCTGGTTGCCCTGCTGTACTTTACAAAGGCCCTGTCCCTGCTGTTCCAGGCATATCAGGTAAGCCACGGTCAATAATTGGTTTTGATTATGCTAAAAGTTCTTCCGGAAAACATATACAGCCTTATAGCCGCGGGAGAGGTTATACAGCGGCCGGCATCGGTGGTAAAGGAACTGATGGAAAACTCCGCAGATGCCGGAGCAACGTCCATTATGCTGGTTGTCAGCGATTACGGAAAGACACTCATCCAGGTCATAGACAACGGAATTGGTATGGACCCTGAGGAAGCCGGTATCTGCTTCCTGTCTCACGCCACTTCCAAGATAGACTCCGTGGAAGATCTTCAGAACCTGTCCACATTTGGATTCAGGGGAGAGGCTCTGGCATCCATAGCCTCCTGTGCAGATGTTACAATGAAGACCAGGAAAAGAGGTGCCCAGACCGGGACCCAGGTGCATATATCCGGAGGTAAAACGCTGGAAACAACCGAGATAGCCTGTCCGGAAGGGTGCAACATTGCTGTACGCAATCTCTTTTTCAACATTCCTGCAAGGAGAAAATTCCTGAAATCCGACAATAGCGAATACAGGATGATTGTATCCGAATTCACCCGCGTGGCCCTCACCCGTCTGGACATTGAATTCAAGCTGATATCCAACTCAAAGGAAGTAATCACCCTGCCTCGTGGAAGAAACCTCAAGCAGAGGCTCACAGACCTTTTTGGCTCAGCGATGGGAAAGCAGATGGTGGATATTTCCGTAGACACCTCGGTGGTAAAGCTGAGCGGCGTAATCGGCACACCTCAAAGCGCCAGGAAAACCCAGCAGAACACATTCCTGTTTGCTAACGGCAGGTTTTTCAGGTCACCGATGCTCCACAAGGCTGTGATGAAAGGCTACAGCAACCTCATTCCGGAAGGGACGTCTCCGCATTACTTCATATTTCTGGATGTCCCGCCGCATGAAATGGACGTGAACATAAGCCCGTCAAAGACAGAGATAAAGCTGGAGAACGAGCAAGTCATATTCCAGATTGTGGAAGCGGCTGTAAAAGAAGCCATCGGAAAGAACGCGTTTGTTCCTGCAATAGACTTTGACACGGAGGGCGTTCCTATTGAGATCAGCACTCAGGACGGTTTTACCCTGACACCGGAAGAAAAACGCGTGATGCAGCAGGGAGGATTCCGCCCGCCAAAGATTGACTACGACCCGCTTTTCAATCCTTTTGAAGAGGAAAAAAAGCAGGATGGCTCCGGTTACAGGAATGTGCCGAGCGCCATCAACGACCGCCTTATGGAGGAACCTGAGGAGCGGCGCATTATCCAGATAGACAGGAACATAATTGCCATCGCCGATGAAAAGGGCGGACTTGCCGTGTTCAATATTGCCCGGGCAAGGCAAAGAATTTTCTATGAGAGATATCTGCGCTCCATGATGGACAGAAAATGCCAGATTCAGGAAGAACTTTTCCCAAAGACAGTAAGCCTGGACCATTCGTCCTTCACAACCCTGATGGATAATGTGGAAAAAGTCCGCAGCCTGGGATTCGAAATCCGCCAGTTCGGCAAAGACTGCGTGGTTGTAAGCGGCACGCCTGCAGACTTCAAGGGAGAAAAATTCTCCGTAGAGGAATGCATAGAGGAAATTGCAAGATATATCGAGGACGGAGACGAGACGGAGATGTTCCGCAAGGCGGCAGAAGACATAATCAGGCGTTCCAATTTCTCCTATAGCGCAGACATTTCCGAAAGGGAAGCCTTGACCGTTATAGACGAGCTCATGCTTTGCAAAGAGCCGGCTACATCTCCAGGCGGAGGATACACTTTCTTCAAGCTGACTGCGGAAGAAATCAAAAAGAAACTGTTATGAGAAACATACCTCCGGCACTTAAACACATAATAATCATCAATGTCCTGATGTTTGTGGCGACTCTCATCATCGGGGACAGGATGTATGAAATGTTTGCACTCTTCCCGATTGGAAGCCCGTGGTTTCAGATATGGCAGCCTGTTACACACATGTTCATGCACGGGGGATTCTTCCACATCTTCTTCAACATGTACACCCTCTTCTTCTTTGGAATGGCGCTGGAGAGGACCTGGGGAAGCAAGAAATTTGTGCTTTACTATTTCGTGACCGGACTGGGCGCGGCGGCTTGCCATCTGGCTGTGATGCATCTTCAGGGAGCGCCGCTGAATGTTCCAACCGTAGGAGCTTCCGGAGCGGTTTACGGCGTGCTTCTGGCTTACGGAATGCTTTACCCCAACAGCAGGATCACAATGGTTTTCCCTATTCCTGTTACGCTCAAGGCCAAGTGGTTTGTGGTGATTTTCGGAGCCATAGAACTTGTCACCGGAATCTTTGACACATCGTCCGGAATCGCCCACTTCGCGCATCTTGGAGGAATGCTGTTCGGATTGATACTGATCCTCTGGTGGAAAAAACGGAACAGGTTGTACACATGGCAGTAATCTATGGCTAAACGCAGAAGAAGACGCAGAGTTCCAAGGCTGTTCGGAATTACTTTCCGGCTAGTGCTGACTGTTGCCGCCATCTGCCTGATGCTGAGTTA
>JAFZMA010000052.1 GCA_017551215.1 Bacteroidales bacterium
AATCTGGCATACGTTTCTTTCACAAGACCTAAAGAGAGGCTTTACGTGTATTCATCCAGTCCTAAAGCAGGGAGCCTTTCCAAGGCGCTGGAGGATTTCTGCAAAATGAACTGCGGGGAGGGCGCCTTGTTCCGGGAAGAAGAGTACATGGCTGATTTGAATGAAATCACCGGTGGGGAGATTAGCGGGCAGTATACATATTCAGAGTTCCTGATGGGATATCCAGCAGAAGAGTCTTATTCCAGGCTCCATCCGGAGCGTAGGGATATGCTATATTCTGTTTCACAGGTAGATGCCTCTCCGCTTTCGTCTTTGTTGGAAAATGTACCCGTAAGGGCCAGATTAAGAGGCGTCTATGACCGCGATGAGAATGTGCGTAAGGGGATTCTCTGGCATCAGCTCTATTCAATGATAGAAGAGATTGGAGAAGACGGAGTGGAATCTGCCGTAAGTAAGGCAGTGGAAAGGTTCCTCCAGACTAATCCGAGGTCTCTTCTGGAAGAAGATTTCGGCGGTAAGGAAGGTGGTTCTTGCAAGGAGAAACTTGTAGAAGAGGTTTGCTCTCAGATAGCCAGAGTATCTGATTACAAGTGGTTTAAGGCTGGAGTAACTGTTAGGGCAGAGGCTACGGTTCTGATTGGGGCGGATATGTGGAGGCCGGACAGGGTACTGCTTCCTAAAGAAAGTGGAAACAAAGACTGGGCGGTGGTTGTGGATTACAAGTTCGGAAAATACGACAAGGACTCTCCTCAATGCAAAGCCTACGAACGTCAGGTAGCCAATTACATGAGACTTCTTGGCAAGATGGGATACAGACAGGTGAGCGGCTATCTCTGGTACCCACTTGAGGAGGATTTGGCTCCAATTTCATGCTCTTGATTTTCAGCAGATTGAAGTTTACTGTTCGGGTAAACGTAAAAACTTTCAAAACAGAAGGGTAAATTTTACCGGATGGTTTGCCATCCGGGTGGTACGCTCATATTTTTGCCGTTGATTTTTAAGCGGCAGATTATGAAGGGCATATCAAAAATAGTCCGCCTTTGTGGCAGCATAGCGGCTTTGTTGCTGCTTGGGGTTTGCAAGGCATCTGGACAAAACTATTCCATTTCCACCAATGCGGCTGAATGGCTTGTTCTGGGAACAGCCAATATTCAGGCGTCTTTTCCAGTGAGCAGGCATACCGGCATTCTAGCTGGAGCCGCATTTAATCCATTTACATTCGGAGGGGGAGACAACCGGAAGTATTTCCGGCGCATGGAGTTCTCCCTGGGTGCCAGATACTGGCCGTGGTTTGTCAATTCCGGTTGGTTTATAAACGGTTATGCGGATTGGGCCAAATACTCTTACGGAGGAATCTTTACACGCAAGTCCTATGAAGGCTATGCCTACGGAGTGAAACTTGGGGGTGGCTATGCCCTTATTCTTGACAAGGGCATCAATCTGGAAATGGGTTGGGGCACTTTTATGGGCATAGACAGCCATACTAGATATTCCTGCACAAAGTGCGGGAAATCAGAGGGCAAAACGCAGAGGTTTATTGTTTCCCCAACAGCTGTGCTTTTTGGAATATCGCTCATTTTC
>JAFZMA010000053.1 GCA_017551215.1 Bacteroidales bacterium
CGGCTGTCTCTGTTGCGGTAGGCCTTGATTATCATCCTCTTGTAGGAAGAACGGAGGCTGTCCAGCTTGGCGTTCATGATTTCCAGGGCCTTGGTCTTGTCTGAAATCTCCATGCCCTGACGGTTTATGTCTTCCTCCAGACGGTCTATGAGCCTTTTTCTGGTCTCTACCTTCTTATTGATGAGCTTCAGTTCCGAGAGTGTGTTCTGCCTTTGCCTTTTGGTCTCCGATATCTGCTTGTCCAGAAACTTGATGTCGTCCTGAAGTTTACCCGCCTCCTTTTTCTTGCTCTCGAGAGTCTTGTCCTGGCAAAAAGCTTCTCCTGCCAGCATCAGCAATCCGGCTGCCATCAAAAGGAATGTCTTTGAAATTTGAAATCCGGCAATCTTCATCACTTTTCCTTTTCAATCTGTTCTGCCTTAATGGCCTCCATTCTCATCTTGATCATGTCCATAGAGATCTGGTCGTCTTTCCCGGTGACGTTAAGCAGAGCCTTGCCATAATATCTGAGAGCCATGTCGTAATCTCCGTTAACATAGAGGATTTCAGCATATCGCTGAAGAATGCCGTCATCAGAATCTCCTCCGTAGGCGATGGCCTGCTGCATATACTTCTTGGCTTCCTCATATCTTCCAAGGTGATAGAGAATCCAGGCATAGGTGTCGAGATAGTGATACTGTCCGGAACTGTTGTCTATAGAGGCCTTGCTCATCTTAAGGGCACGTTCCAGAGTTTTCCTTGACGGATTCTGCTCGGAAGAAAGCAGATACCATGCGTAATTGTTGAGTACCGGCGCGTTGCCCGGATCTATCTTCAGGGCCTTGTCGTAGTATTTGAACGCTGATTTGTTGTCCCATTTTTCGTGGTACATGTCTCCCACTAGAGAATATATCTGGAGAAGGAGAGAAGAGTCTTTCTGTTTCCTGACGTTTTTCTCCTGGGACAGAAATGTCTGTATGGCGGCATCGTATTTCCCGAGATTGTATTCCGCCATGCCTTTGAACTGGAACAGGTCCGGAGCAAGCTCCGGGAAAAGGGCCATAGAGGTATCGGCAAAGCCCTCCAGACGTTCCCAGTTCTGTGTGCTGTAAAGAAAGCTGAGCATATTACCCCTTAAATACCTGTCTTCCGGATAATACTTTAGAATGTTGTTGAGCACCTTGCTGGCCTTTTCCGCCTCTCCGGAACGGGAGAGGTAGATTGCGCTTGTTATGGCGGCGCTGCTGTCCGCCGGATTAGCCTTGGCAAGTTCCATAAGGCAGTCCGCCATGCCTTCCCTGAATTGCTGATAGAAGACAGGGTTTTTCATGGCTTCTTCCAGGTGGGATTTCTTGATGTTTATATCGGCATCCGGATTTCCCAGGAAAGATTTCAGGTAAATAAGATACATCCCGTAGTTTTTCTGCCTGCGGAAAGTTTGCATCTTGCCGTAAATAGCAGGGACATAGTCCGATTCCGCTTCCAAAGCCTTGGTATACCAGGCCAGGGCGGAGGAATCTTTTCCGCTGGAAGCATAAATATCGGCGATGTATGCCTCGTACATTGGATTTGGAGTCTTTTCATCCGCGTCTATGAGCGCCTGGAGGGCTTTCTCCGCTTTTCCTTGAGACGAATATATCTTGAAACGGGTCATTGTGGCGGCCTCGTTCGGACCTGTTTTCTGCTCGAGTTTGTCCGCCAGTGCCAGTGCCTTGTCCTGCATACCCCTTGGGACATACAGGTTGATGAGGCTCAGGTAAGGTTCAGTCTTGGTGGGGAACCTGTCCACCAGCTTCTCGAACAGGGCTATGGCGGACGGGCTGTCGTTGTTCTGCATGTAAACGGCTCCCAGCGTGGACAGGTAATAATAGTTGGTGGAGTCTATGCCCGTTGCCGCCTTCAGGTTCCTTTCTGCCTCTTCCAGATCCATCCCGATCAGAGCCACCTTTGCCAGCATGTAATATGCGGCATCGTTGCGGGGGTTGAATTCGATTGCCTTGCGGCAAAGAATCCTGACGCTGTCTGCCAGATGCCTGTTGTATGCCATCTGCGCCTCAATCATGCAGGAATCGCTTTGGGATACGGATTTTTGGTCCTGAGCGGAAGCGGCAGGAGAATATGCGGCCAGTGATATCCAGAAAAAGGCTATGGTCAGAATACGTCTCATATCGTTATGACAAAAATAACAAATAATGTGCTAAATTTGTTTTTCCATTGCAACCTTCGGGCGGCAAATTGCATCTTAATGTCAGACAACAGAAAGACACGGGAACTGCCGGATCCTTATTCCGAACTTGTAGAACGCTGCAAGAAACGGGAAAGAAGGGCACAGAGGGAGCTTTATGACAAGCTCTCCTTGAGGATGTTCCCCGTCTGTCTGCGCTATATGGGAGAGAGGGAAAAAGCCAAGGATGTGCTCCATGACGGTTTCATAACCCTTTTTTCCAAGTTGGAGGACTACCGCGGAGATGGTATGTTCGAGGGCTGGGCAAGACGCATATTTGTTACCGCCTGTCTCATGCAGATCCGCAAGACCGATATCCTCAAACAAGCCGTGCAGATAGACGGAGAATCCGAAAAATCGGCATCTTCCCTGGAGCTTGACCCGCAAGAGACTGCTTCTCTGGATGCAGACAAGCTGATGGAGTTGATCGTCTCCATGCCGGAAGGGTTCAGGACGGTGTTCAACCTCTACGCGATAGAGGGCTTCTCCCACAAGGAGATAGCCAAGATGCTGGACTTGAGCGAGGGTGGCTGCCGGTCACAACTCAGCAGGGCTAGGGTTTGGTTGCAGGAAAGACTGAAAAAAATCAAGTGACGTGTCTAAAATTATAGGGAATTGAAAAATTTAAAAGACATATTGGAAAAGGACCTTGGCCAGAAATGGTCTCTTACGGAGGAGGAAAAATCTTCTCTTTGGGAGTCTGTTTCCAGCCATCTGCCATCTGAGGCTCCTGTCGCCGAGCCTAAGAGAGGAGGATTCCTCTGGTGGGCGGTTCCGGCAGCTGTGGCCGCAGCAGTGGCAGCCTTTTTCCTTCTCAGATCGCCTTCCTCTTCACCAACCCCATTCCAGCCTGAAATTAAGCCTATTGAAAAAACTACAACTCTTGCAGACGGGAACGGGGCAATAGAAAGTGCAGAGTCCCAAAGCCGGGAGAAGGAGGCTCAGATGCCTGTGCTGGCTTATTCGGGCACTAAAAAAGTGTCCGGCCAGCAAGGGTATTCTGAGAAGGAAACAACCCCAGAGCCCTTGCAGGTAACAGAAGCGGATAAACCTGAAGTTCAGACAGGAAAAGAAAACAAGGAGACAAAAAATCCTGAGCAGGAAACCCGGCCGGAACAGAAGTCTACTTCTCCTGTAAAGCCGTCCGCTACGGAAAAGCAAATCAGGGAGTATTACAAAACTCCATCGCAGAGTAAAAGGTTTGCCTTCTCAGCTTCCTCCAATTTCTCTGGCAGGGGAAAGGTTGAGGGCCCTTCCAACGGCATGATCAAGGCGGTGGCTTCCCAGGTCGGATATGTTGTCCATTCCGCAGCACCTCAGGTTCAGCAGATTTCGGAGACCACATACTCTCTGCCTCTGAATTTTGGCATTGGCGTAACCTACAAGGTTAACGATCTTCTCACCGTGGGAACAGGGTTAAGCTACTCTTATCTCCACAGCAAATACAATGGTCTGATCAACGGGCAGTATTATAATATCAAGCAGGGTGTTCACTATGTGGGCGTTCCTGTAAATCTGTACTTCAATTTAGGCAGCACCGGCAGTGTAGACTTCTATGCTGCAGCCGGAGGAGCCGTTGAGAAAGGCGTTAAGGTGACATATCAGATGAAGTCTGCTTCTGGCAGCGGAAAGACTAGCGATTCCCATGTCAAGGGCGTCCAGTTCTCTACCAAGGCAGTTGGCGGAATTGAATACCGTTTCGGCAAGAGCAAGAGCTTCGGTCTCTATCTGGAGCCGGGAGTTACCTACTACTTTGATTCAGACCTTCCTGCAAGCATACGTACAGACCAGCCTCTGCAGTTCGAGGCTCAGGCCGGCATCCGTTTCCATTTGAAATAGTTTCTTTTACCGGTTGCGTTTGAGCTGGCGGGCGAGATTGTTTGCAAAGACAAAATCGTTGAGCGGCTGGCAGTCTGAATCCATTATTTCCC
>JAFZMA010000054.1 GCA_017551215.1 Bacteroidales bacterium
CCATATAAGATCCGACCAGACTCTCCTGCATACGACACATGTTGAGGAAGTTTATCTTGCCTCGTGTTGAAGCCTTAAGCGGTTTTCCCGCCACTTCCTGATTGTGGATCTCAGCCCGCAAATTCCTCCTCCATCTGCGTCTTGGTTGAGGTCTTGTGTTTACAACAAGTCCTACACACATGTGTCTCTGGCCCGGTTTGAACATATGTGTTTTCTTTTTGTTTACTTCAAGCCCCAGACGTTTTAAGCTCTGCACAGCCCTGTAGTACAACGCCCATAGATATCTTGGGTTTGTGCCAGAGATGCACAAATCATCCGCATACCTGCTGTAGTTTATAGGACCTCCAGCATATTTTGACGCTTCTTGACAGGCAAATGCCATATCATAATCAAAATGTGTCAGGAATGCGTTTGACAGCCACGGACTCGTTGGAGCCCCCTGTGGGAGTCTTGCCACGCTTTCTCCAGGAAACAGGAAGAAGCAGTCCTCAATATACCCCCGAATGACTTTCATTCTTTTATAGCAATTTACGTCAGCTGTGGCGTAATCTTTGCTCCTGAAATTATTTCTGAGGTGTTTTTCAACTTCAAACAGCCACCTGGGTTTTGTTATGGATGGAAAGAAGTTGGACAGATCAAACCTCAGAAGATAAGGAGCACCTATGTGTCCGGAGCATGCCGTCACAATGCTGTGCCCGGAGCGGAAAGCGTGACAGAATGGGCTCAGGGGGATATCATGGATATGCTTTGCCAGTATCCTCTTCTGTTTTTCTTTCAGTTCTGGACAAGGAGCCTCTATGGTACGAAAGCCTCCTGATTTCTTCGGAATCTTGAAGATTCTGTATTCTTCCATAAAGCAAACCTCACAGAGGGAAACCGAGAGCTTCAGCTTTCTTCTTGAGGGCATCCCGCTCCAGCAGAAAATCCAGATACTCGGAAATCTTCTCCGGAGGAACTTTGCTGTCCATCATTATGCAGGCATATCTTCGTATTGCTGCACGCCATGCTTCAGTGTAGGGCTCCGGCTTACGGTCCAGGATGGCTGTTCCAATAATAGCCACAGTTGTGAGATCCGTATCATACAGCTCCAGAAGAGCGTCGATAACAGAAGGCTGCCAGGATGCCCGCATCTTCCACTCACCAACATGGGCGTAGGACGCGATTTTTATCTTGATCCTTGGGTTTTCTTCTTTGAATTTTTCCCACAGCTTGTAGTGGTATTCAGCCAAAAAAGTAAAGGCGCTGGACAGGATTTCATTTGTCTTGTGCATCTTCTTCTCCTTTAAGAAGTTTGTACATTGCATTTATTTTTGCTTCGTCTTCCTTCTTTCGGCGGTCGTACCCAACAGACATTCCAAGAAGGAACGACAACCACCCTGTTACAATGGAAATCGGGATCGTCACGGACCACATTACCACCTCCATGTAAAAAATTGACGGGATAAATAACCCAAACAAAAAGAACCCTCCGAGGAGAAACAGCTCACTCAGAGGGACAAATGCCTTGTATAAATTCACAGGCAATGTATTATGCCGG
>JAFZMA010000055.1 GCA_017551215.1 Bacteroidales bacterium
CTCTCCCAGTCCCACTCTCTTGAATAAGCGCTGGCGCCGCCGATTATCAGTTTTGGCTTGTGCTCCAGAGCCTTCTTCTCCATATCGTCGTAATCTATCAGTCCGGTCTCCTTGTCAAGTCCGTAAGCTACAGCGTTGTACATCTTTCCGGAAACGTTTACTGGGGAACCGTGGGTTAGGTGTCCTCCCATGTCCAGATTCAGACCCATGAATGTATCTCCAGGGTTGATGCAAGCCATCATTACTGCCATGTTTGCCTGTGCTCCGGAGTGAGGTTGAACGTTAGCGTACTCAGCGTCGAAAAGCTGGCAGATACGGTCAATTGCAACCTGCTCTATCTTGTCCACTTCCTGGCATCCGCCATAATATCTGTGTCCAGGATATCCCTCGGCATATTTGTTTGTGCAAACGCTACCCAGTGCAGCAAGCACCTGGTCGCTTACAAAGTTTTCAGAAGCTATCAATTCTACGCCTCTGGACTGACGGTTTTCCTCTCTTTTAATGAGTTCGGATATTTCGAGATCTTGTTTCATATTGTGTTAACTGTTTAAATTCGCATAAGACGGGCAAATATAACAATTTAATTGCAGTTTTCTTGAAGAAACGGAAAGTATTTGTCTTTAATTTGAATTATCTTTGAAGTATTAATCATCGCCGATGAAAAACAGAAAACTTCTAAACAGCGAGCTGGGCAGGGCTACGGTGGAGGAATTCAAGCTCTGCCGCAAGCTTCCGGTGGCTGTGGTTCTGGACAACGTCCGCAGCCAGCACAACATAGGTTCAGTGTTCCGCTCAAGCGATGCTTTCATCGCTGAGAAAGTGGTGCTGTGCGGAATCAGCTCCACTCCCCCCACCCCGGAAATCCACAAGTCCGCCCTGGGCGCAGAATTCTCCGTGGACTGGGAGTATTTCCCTGAAACAGAGGATGCTGTAAAGAAGCTTAAAGCGGAGGGCTACAAGATTATAAGCATAGAGCAAACAGAAAACTCTATCACTCTTTCAGACTTTAAAACCGTGGAGGGAGAAAAGTACGCCCTCGTGTTTGGGAACGAGGTGCATGGGGTTCAGCAGAGCATAGTTAACCTCAGCGATGCCTGTATCGAGATTCCGCAATTCGGCACCAAGCACTCCCTGAACGTATCTGTCTGCATAGGCGTAGTCCTGTGGGAATTCCTGAAAAAACTCGGCAAAGTGTAAGTTGCTTTAGGCAACGTTTTTCTATTCTTTTTTTTGTATATTTGTAAGAGTGTGCCGTTGCACTTTCTTGAAAGGCTCTTTGGGAGTTATTCTTTAGAAATGCGGACGGTGTGCAAATACTTTTGATTGTAACTTTTAAAACGTATTAATATGAGAATGGATGGCAGAAGAACCAGCACCAATGTGGATGACCGCAGAGGTATGTCTGGTGGAAAAGCCGTCGGTATGGGACTCGGCGGACTTATCATAATCGGTCTTATAACATGGGCCTTGGGCGGCAACCCGCTCAGCGTTATACAGGAAATGGGAGCAGACGGCGGCGGATTGCTTACCGGAGGCGGCGCTGAAACCTCACAAAACTACCAGCCTACAGAACAGGAAGAGGCACTCGCGGAATTCTCCAAACAGATCCTTGCTTCTACAGAGGACGTGTGGACAAAGGTTTTCAGAGAGCAGCTGAATGCTGAATATGAACCGCCAAAGATGGTACTCTTCACCTCTTCTGTCCAGACCGGATGCGGCGGAGCAACTGCTTCAGTAGGACCTTTCTACTGCTCTGCAGACAAGGCGCTTTACATAGACCTGTCGTTCTTTAGCGTGATGAAGCAGAAGCTGGGTGCAGACGGAGAGTTCGCATACGCGTATGTAATTGCCCACGAGGTTGGACACCACGTGGAAAACCTTCTCGGAATTTTGGGACAGGTTCACCAGAAGATGCAGTCCTCAAACCAGACAACCGCAAACCAGTGGAGTGTAAGGCTTGAACTACAGGCAGATTATCTTGCCGGTGTATGGGGTCACCACGAGAGCAAGATGTTCAACTCTATAGACAATCAGGACATCCGTAACGCCATCGACTGCTCAAAGGTTATCGGAGACGACTATCTCCAGAAGAAATCCCAGGGCTACACCGTTCCGGATGCCTTTACCCACGGCACCAGCGCCCAGAGGGAAAAATGGCTGACGAAAGGCCTTAACAGCGGCAATATCAGTCAAAGGACCCTCAACGAGATATACAACATCCCTTACAGCCAGCTGTAACCGGTGGAAGCTAGCACTCTGAGTATTAAGCGAAAACCCATAGTTTAAACCTGAATGATCATGAAGAGATTGTTTATTGCTGCAGCATTGCTGCTGGCATTGCTGTTTGCCAATGATGTCAAGGCACAGGTAATCGGAAAAGACATTAAAACCAATAATGAGTTTTCATTGACTTACGGAACCCTGTCCAACTCCGAGTGGATTGAGGCCTTTGGAGAGGTCGTAACTGTGATGTTCGGAGGAGATACCAAGACAAAGAACACTTTTGGCCCTATGTCCGCGGAGTACTTCCGCCGTGTTACACCGGTTGTGGCTGTCGGTGCCATAGGCAGTGTTTCATCCTTCAAGGAAGATATGATGAGAAGAACAACCACAGCTACCGGAGAAACCACTTCTGAAAAGATCGGAGACTATACCCGCTCCTACTTCAGTTTCATGCCAGCCGCCAAGTTCAACTGGCTGAGAAAAGAGCACTTCGGAATGTACTCCAAGGTAGCCGCCGGCATAACCTTCGCCAACACCAACATGAAAGACACAGATCCTTCAGTTGCCACGAAAAAGGACAATAACGTAATGTTCAACTTCCAGGCATCTTTGATCGGCATCGAGGCCGGAGGACAGCTCAGAGGCTTCGCAGAGTTTGGAATGGGAGAGCAGGGAGCCATCCTCCTCGGTATCCGCTACAACTTCTAGTGGAGATTGATTAACCAGGATATCGCCTCTTCCAAAGGATTGTCTGTCTCCACATCCGGGACGATAGGATCATCGCAGAAGACCTCATTTGTCCTGGCCACATCACATCCTGTCGTAAGAATAAGTTTGGACCCATCTGACAGGACAAATGACGAGTTTCCTGAAGCGTATCCTGCTGTAGCGCTACCGAAAGACCGGACATTCTTCAATCCTCTGAAACATATAAGGACAGCTTCACCGGAACTTATAGTTCTCTTATTGGTCAGGATAGCGACTGGCATATCTATGTGATCGTACTCTTTCTTCCCCAATACGACTTCCCTGACAGAACGATTGTTATACCATACGGTATGTTTCCGACTTTTGAAGCCTATAAGTTTACCTTTCGGAAGGAATTGATGAACGGCGGCAATCATAGGATACATATTTCCTCCTGTATTGTTTCTGAGGTCTATGACTACACCCTTGACAGAAGAATTGTATTTGAGCGTTTTAACCAAATGGTTTTCCAGTACAGATTCAGCATATTCCTTTGCTTTGTCGCGATTTCCCCCGAATCTAGGAATCGTGATGATCAGTATATCACCATTGTCGTTCAAACACACTGAAGGCATCAGCCAGTTTACTTCACTATTATACTTGTTTACAGTATCTGAAGACATTATAAATGAATGTTTACCTCCGGCAACCTTCAATGCTTTTTTGATTATATCCTTAGCCTGCTCAACAGACTCCGGCTCTTGCACAAGAGCCTCTTTCTTTGCTGCTTCCCAATCAGTCCCTTTTGCAAATAATCCATACTTGTCCATAATGTCTATCGCCTTCCGCACATCTTCTATATTCTGTGCGAAACAGAAGGACAGAATTGGACAAATAAATATAAGCAACAGTATTATTCTTTTAACAATGAAGTCCTTCACCATCATTTTCGTTCTACAATTGAACTAACATCTATACAAATATGACATTTTCTTGCCTAATAGACTTTTTATTTGACCACGCAGAAAGAGCTGTTTTTTTAAAGCCATTAACTTAATGCGTATTAAGAATGGTCTTCAAGGTTATTTGAGAGCCTTGGGACCTTTTTTCTTTCTTGGTTTGTAGCCATTGACAAGATCACTGGTTTTGACGCCATCAGGGATTGGTCCGCTCACTGCAGAGTCATTCAAATAGCCAACGCTATCTTCCGGAATAGAATAACTGAATTCTTGCAAGCAATGTCCGATTAAATCAAAGGAGAGAGAGTGCTCAAGTTTAGCCATTGTTTCAAGCGTCATATTGGCCTTGCCTCCCAGCAAAACAGATATATATTGCTGTGTACACCCTAACTGGAGAGCAAGTTCCTTTTGTGTTATGCCTAAATCTTTCATTCTACGTCGCACCTTAATGGCAATGGCATAGGAGTATCTCAACCACGGCCAATTGTCTTGAAGGTATTGCGCCTTAGAAAGAAAGCCATCTTCGCTTTTGTGTTCATTTGCTTTAAGAAAATCTATAGTATTCATAGTGTTTCCTCCTTTATTCCTTCTGCATCGACAATGCCGTTCTCCAATAGATAATTCCTTACCATTTCCATCTTTTTCAGTTCATTAAGGGTATGTTCCCTTTCCGCCATAAGGTGTGTCAGTTTTATGGCTCCACCTGTGATTAGATATATCCCCTTATCAAGTTTGATCGCATATATCCTAAGCCAAGAACTGTGTGACGTCAGTCTTTTTCCCCTTGCTTTTTCTTTAGAAAGAAGCATCTCCCGGATTCTCTGATTCTCCAGTGGACGAAATAAAGTGTCCAGATTGGCATTTGGGCGTATATCAAGTATCAAGCAAGAGAAGGACGCGGCATCTGCAATGGTATCGTATATAGCCACATCTAGATTTGTTATGTAAAAATAGGTTTCCAAATCTTTGCTGTTCCTGCAAAAGAACTCCTCAAGAAACGCCGGATCCAACCAATTGGCAAATGTCTTGGTTAGAATATCTTGTGTGTCACCATCATAGACCACGGCCCAAAGCCGGCCATTGTGCAATACATCTTCAAACCTCATACAAGTCTCCTTTTTGCAAAGATACTCACAATTTTCAATTTGTACAAATTAAAAATTGTTATCCTCAAAAAAATAGTAATCGGTGGCGGATAAACCGCTGAGTATTAGGCAGAAAAATATAAGGTCCTGCAGCAAAATCACCGCAGGACCTTATATTTAACACACTGTGTTTCAAGCAACTGTCCGCCACCAGCTTTTATTCGCCGAGGGTGCAGGTGCCGAAGTCTTCCTCAGCTATGAACGGAGGGGTGTTTCCGGTTGATGGGGTTGAGGCCTTCTGCCGCTGGTCTGTGATAGCGCGCCTTACCCTCTCGTACAGGAACTTGTTGTGAGCTCCGTTGAGGGTGGTGGTTGCGGTTCCGGCAGCCTTGAACTTGGCCTGGAGCATCTCCAGCTGGCCGAGAATCATTGAGGATACATCCGAGTTGCCCTTCTCTTCTGGGGTGTAGATGACCATCATTCCGCCGGTGGAATTGCCGTTGCCGCTTCCGGTGTACATATCGCAGAGTTTCTGCACATAGATCTTCTGCATCAGACGGCGGTAAGCGGCCTCCTGAGGATCTGCAGGCATTGGAGCAAATACAATGGCATTCAGATCGTTGAAGTAGTTCTCAATGGTGTAGGCACTCTTGCCCAAAGCCACTTCTGCCTTGCAGAGATTGTCCAGAACACGGTTGTCCACAAGCTTGCCGAGGGTTCCGTTGTAGATGCCCTGCATTACGGTAAGCTTGTCCTTCTTTGTCTTCTTGAAGATCTCGTCCTTGAGCAGCCACTTAGGGGTGGTGAAGAAGTGCTTCTTCAGGAACGCCAGGGCTTCCTGCTGCTTTGCCTTAGGAACGAACGTGCGGATATCGCCAGGTTCCTCTGCGAGTTTCTCCTCAGACATGATGCCGCCCATGTACTTGGCAACATGGTTGACATATCTCTTGTACTGGTTTACTACCTGGTCATAGATATCGCTGAGATTGGTGTAAGGCTCGTTTGGAGTTGCTGTCCAGGTCTCAATGTTGTTCATTATGACCTTGAGGTTGTTCATTCCCACCTCGTTGCTTTCCATGTGGTTGACACCGAGATCCTCGCTCTGGTAACGAGGGTCTGAAGGGTCGCTCTCCGTTCCGAACTTGTAGATTCCGGTAGGATCCTTGAGCTTTTCGGTAACAATCTTCTTCAGGTAGTCTGCCTCTTCCTTAGGGGTCTTGAACTGAGGATAGTACCTGTAGCCCCACTCGATTGCCCAGTTATCATAAGGGCCGATGCAAGGGAAAAGAAGTTCCTGAGGGATATTGTCCTTCTCCTCTGCAAGATAGAGGAAACGGGCATAGTCCATGATGGAGGATGCGTGGCCGTACTTCTTCAGGAACTCCACGTTCTTGAGGTTGGATACGGTGTAGATTGGGCAGTTGCTGCCGGCAAAGTTATGCCTCAGACCCAGGGTGTGGCCAACCTCGTGTGAGGATACAAAGCGGATGAGTTCTCCCATAAGCTCTGTCGGGAGTGTCATGTTCCTGGCGGCCTTGTCTGAAGGAGCGCACTGTACAAAATACCAGTTCCTGAGGAGGTTCATCACGTTGTGATACCAGTTGATGTGGGTCTCTATGATCTCTCCGCTTCTTGGGTCTGATACGTGAGGGCCGCTTGCATTTGCAACGTCAGACGGCTTGTAGACAATTGCGGAATGTGTGGCGTCTTCCAGACTCCATGTTGGATCCTCTTCCGGAGTAGGAGCAACCTTTGCCATAATGGCGTTCTTGAATCCGGCTTTCTCAAATGCTGCCTGCCAGTCGTTTACACCGGCTATCAGATATGGAACCCACTCCTTTGGAGTAGTAGGGTCTATGTATATCACGATTGGTTTCTGAGGCTCTACAAGCTCTCCGTTGACATATTTCTGGAGGTCTTCCGGTTTCGGTTCCAGACGCCAGCGGGCAACAAGGGAAACGCTCTTTACGCCCTGAGGGTTCATGTCAAAGTCTGTGTACCTTACGGTGAAATATCCAACGCGAGGATCAACGATACGGCCCATCATAGGTTTCTTTGGAAGCAGAACCATTGAGGCGTTGAATTCGTAGGTTGCGCTCTGGCCGTTCTCCTTGCCGTAAGTGATGACGGTCTTGAACTCCGTATTTATAGGATAGGTCTTGATTTCCTTTACGTAAGAACGGTCCTTCATGATGTTCTGGAGTGAGAAACTGCGCTTGATGTACTTGTTGTAGTGCAGAAGGGAGTTCTCCGTCAGAAGGAAGTTGGTTACGTCTATCACGTTTTCGGACTTATCCTCGTTCCACGCGGCAATGTCGAACGATGCAACGATTGCAGCGGTGTTGGAATTCTCCACGTTCTTGGCCATTTCTCCCGTAGCCCTTTCCCTTAGCAGAACCTGATGGAGGAAAATCTTGTTGCCCGGACCTTTGGAGAAGCGGACCATGCCCTCTGCCACCTGGTCTCCGGCATAGCCGTTGAAACTGCGGCGGGCACCCTCTGCGCTCTTGGAAATACGGGAAACCAGCTCGATATCACGGCCTATGATACTGTCGTTGATGCTGATATACCACTTGTCGTCCTGATTGTAGACAGTGGTGAAACCTTTCATCACCTTGGCGTCTTTCTTTACGAATTTATCCAGGGTTTCCGGACCCTTCTTCTTGGCAGGAGTCTGGCCCTGAGGACCGCCCTCTCCACCAGGCATCTGGCCAGGAGGCGGGAAGTTGCCTCTCTGGGCGTTGGCACCAGGAGCACTCAGCAGCATAATGGCTGCAATACAAAACGCTGACATTAAGGCTGTCAGACGAACTTTAACTGTTGAACTCATATCAAAAACATTAAGATTTTTACTCAGCGATAATTCTAACTCAAAGATAAGAATCTGTTTCCAATATTTGACTATAAAACGCCCGAAAAGGCGATGGTGCCCTGCAAGTGTTTCTTACTCAAGCATATACAAATATTACCGCGCCTATTGACGCGGTAATATTTAGAATGTGCTGTGTTTCAGCTTATTACAAAGCACCATCGCCGATCCCTATCCGTTCTGGAGGGAGAGTTGCTCCACCACCCAGTCTACCGCGGCGGCAGCGGGGCCGTCGGGTTCAAGGAGCTTGGCGTTGTTGTAGGCCTCAAGCGCCTGAGGATAAAGCTGCTGGCGGCTGTACAGGTTGCCAAGAAGGTACCATGCATAAGAGTTCTTGGGCTCTTTCTTCAAAAGGGCAGAAAGGCTGTTGTGCGCCTCTTCATTTCTTCCCTCCCGCATCAAAGCCTCAACCTCCACAGCAGTTATGATACGTCCCAGTATTTTCTTCTTCTCTTCCAAATTATCTACGCATATATTTTCAGCGATTTCTGCCAGGTCCACCATTTCTGCAGGGGACCTGACAGCCCGAAACGTCCTTAGACGATTCCCTGGAAGCCCATGAAGGCGAGAGCCAGCAATCCGGCTGTGATGAGGGCGATAGGAGTTCCCTTGAGGGCCTTTGGAACGTTGTTGAGTTCCATCTGCTCTCTCATGCCCGCAAACAGTATGATTGCAATGCCGAATCCTACGGCAAGGCTCATGGAGTAAACCACGCTCTCCGCAAGGTTCATCATGTGAGGCTCTCCGCCAAAGGAGAACTCCTTGGTAACAACTATAAGGGCGGCACCCAGAACAGCGCAGTTTGTGGTAATCAGCGGCAGGAAGATTCCCAATGCCTGATAGAGCGTCGGGTTGATTTTCTTGAGGATGATCTCCACCATCTGAACCAGGGCGGCAATCACCAGGATGAAGACAATGGTCTGCATGAAGGTGATGTTGATTTCACGCCCGAACCAGGTGTTTACAAGCACATAGTTCTGTATGAGATATGTTACCAGAGTTGCAAGTCCCATGACCAGAATCAGCGCAAGGCTCATTCCGAAAGCGGTGGAGATTTTCTTGGAAACGCCAAGGAACGGGCAGATTCCAAGGAACTGGCTCAGTACTACGTTGTTTACGAATACAGCCGTTATTATAATAATCAGATATTCCATAATCTATTCTTTATTAAATCCACACTGCTTTTCTATGCGTTTTTCTTTCTGTCCTTAAGTTTGTTGAACAGAACCATGAGATAACCCAGAACTATGAAAGCTCCAGGAGCCAGAACGAACACTAGCATTCCGTCTGAAGAAGAGAACTTGTGGTCGAATGCGGAAAGGTTACCCAGAACCTCCCTTACAAGACCGATGCATGTGAGGGCGATCGTGAATCCGATTCCGGTTCCGATTCCGTCCAGAGCGCTCTCCAGTACATTGTGCTTGTTTGCAAAGGCCTCTGCCCTTCCAAGCACAATACAGTTAACCACAATCAAAGGAATGAAGATTCCCAGAGTCTCGTACAAGCCAGGTGTGAAAGCCTGCATAACCAACTGTACAACAGTTACGAATGCGGCTATCACAACAATGTAGCAAGGTATCCTGACCTTGTTCGGAATAACCGGAGCAAGGAGAGAAATCACCATGTTGGAACACAGGAGAACGGCCATTGTGGCCAGTCCCATACCCATACCGTTCATTGCAGACGTGGTTGTTGCAAGCGTAGGGCACATACCCAGAACCAGAACAAAGGTCGGGTTGTTTTTGACAATACCGTCTATCAGATACTTGAACTTGCTCATAACTTTACTTTTCTGTAGAAATATTGTTAAACACGTTTGCCGCAATCTGCATGGCGTCGCAGAAAGCCCTTGAAGATATGGTGGATGCGGTTATGGCGTCAATGTCTCCACCGTCTTTCTTGACAGAGATGTTGACGCTTCCGTCCAGAAGGTTCTTGCCGTTCCACTGGGTAATGAAACCGCTCTTGGAATCTGTAATCTTGGCACCCAGACCAGGAGTCTCAGAGTGGGAGATTACAGAAGTGTTGTAAACCTTTCCGTCTGGAGTAAAGCCAACCATTATGGTGAACGGACCGCCGAATCCCTTTGTGGTAGTGCTCTCAACGGCATAGCCCACAATCTCTCCGCCCTTCTTTGCCGGATAAACCTTGTTGGTCTTGTCCGGAGCGGCCTGATCTGCCATTACGTCCAGAGCCTCCTCGTAAGGATTGTTGTCGAATTCCGGAACAACTTCCTTTATGGCGCTGTTCTTCTTTGCAACCTCAGCGGCGTCTATCGGATCCTTGGTTACAGCGTAAACCACTGCAACAGCGGCGGATGCGCCCAGGCAAACCAGCATGAGCACAAGCACCATATTCCTGAGAGATGATTTGATAGCCATTACTTCTTCTGCGCCTCCTTCGCAAAACGTTTAGGTTGGATTCTGTTCAGGAGCGGAACGGTAGAGTTCATAATCAGGATGGCGAACGAAACGCCTTCCGGATAAGCTCCGAACTCTCTTATCAATATGGTGATGATACCGATTCCGACACCGAATATTACCTGTCCCTTTGTTGTCATAGGGCTGGTCACATAGTCTGTGGCCATGAAGAACGCTCCAAGCAGCAGACCTCCGCTAAGCAGGTTGAACACAGGATCAGTGAACCTGGCCGGATTTCCAAGCCAGAGAGCACCTGCAAACACAAATACCGTAACAAGTATACTCAGCGATATCCAAGGCTTAATCACCCTTCTGAAGAGCAGGTAGACAAAGCCGATAATCAGCGCAATAGCGGAAAGCTCGCCTGCACTTCCGCCAAGCCTTGCAAACAGGAGCTGAGTGTAGGACAGACCCGGAGTAGCCATGATTTCCTGCATGGAAACTCCCTTGGCCAGCTGCTCCTTCACGAATCCCAGAGGAGTTGCACCGCTGGTTGCATCCAGAGCCGCGTTTGCAAACTCGGAATTGCCGAACAGGTATCCTCCTTCAGGAGCGTGGAATGCAGTTCCTGTCATCAGGACAGGGAAAGAAACCAGAAGAACCACGCGGGCTACCAGAGCCGGATTGAAGAGATTCTGTCCCAGGCCGCCGAATGTCATCTTGGCGATTCCGATTGCCACAAGGGCGCCGATAACAATCAGCCACCAAGGAGAGCAGACCGGAAGGTTGAGCGCCAGAAGCACTCCGGTAACAACTGCGGAAAGGTCTCCTACCGTGCTTTTGCCCTTGAGCAAAAACTTTTGAATCAGGTACTCGAAAACGACACAGGCAAGTACGCTCACGCATACCAGATGTATCGCGCTCAGACCGAAGAACCAGATTGATACCAGAACAGCAGGAAGGAGTGCGATAATCACATCTCCCATCAGCCTCCTGGTATTATCCTTCCCGTGAACATGTGGGGAAGGAGATACAATCAATGTATTCATTTGTCGTACGTTTTTAATTCATTAACAATCCGCCTCCCCAATTACTTCTTTGGACGGCTCTTCATAATTCTCATTACGGCAGCCTTGCTCTGGCGGATGGTATCCAGCAGAGGAATGAATGCCGGACAGGTAAACGAGCAGCATCCGCACTCTATGCAGTCGTAAACATGGTGCTCCTCAAGCTCGTCCATACGGGCTGCCCTTCCAAGCTTGTTAAGCAGGTAAGGCTCAAGTCCCATAGGACATGCGCTCACGCACTTGCCGCAGCGGATACAGTTGCTCTCTGGCTTTCTCTTAGTCTGAGCCTCTGTCATATAAAGTATGGAGGATGTACCCTTGAGGGTAGGCGCGTCTATGTTGACAATGGCCTTACCCATCATAGGACCTCCGCTTATGATCTTGGAAGCATCCTGAGGAACTCCACCGCAATATTCCATGATGTAACTAAGCGGAGTTCCAACCCTGTGCACAAAGTTGCGCTGGGCTGCGGAGCAGTCTCCGGTAACGGTCATAATGCCCTCGAACAGAGGCTTGTTCTTCTGGACAGCCTCATAGACTGCAAAGGCGGTTCCCACATTCTGGACCACCGCACCGGTATCTACAGGAAGTCCCATGGAAGGAACTTTCTTGCGGATTACAGCATCTATGAGCTGCTTCTCACCGCCCTGCGGATATTTCTTCTTCAGCGGAACTATCTCAACTCCCTTGTACTGAGGAGCCAGGGCCTTGAGTTTCTTTATGGCCTCAGGCTTGTTTTCCTCTATTCCTATATAGCACTTGTCCACTCCCAGAGCCTTCATTAAAATGGTTCCCCCAATGAGAACCTGCTCAGGCATCTCCATCATGACCCTATAGTCGGAAGTAAGATAAGGCTCGCACTCTGCGCCGTTGATAATCACGCAGGTAGGAGTTGCTGTAGGAGGAGGGGAAAGCTTAACGTTGGTAGGGAATGTTGCACCGCCCAGACCTACAACTCCGCAGGCTTTGATGCGGTCTACAATCTCCTTCTTGTCCAGCTTGATTTCCCTTACGATGTCTGTGGAGCGGTCTATGTCCTCCATCCACTCGTCTCCCTCGACATCTATTACAACGGCCTTGCCTGGTTTCCCCGCAAGGTCCTTAACCATTTCTATGGATTTAACGGTTCCGCTCACCGATGAATGAACCGGAGCGGAAACAAAGCCGGTTGCATTGGCAATCAGCTGGCCGACCTTAACCTTGTCTCCGACGGCAACACACGGCTCCGCAGGAGCTCCCAGGTGCTGACCCATAGAGATATAGACAGTCTTTGGCAGAGGCAATCTTTCTATTGCCGCATCCTTGCTGATCTTCTTGTCTGCAGGATGAACGCCACCCATTCTGAATGTTCTCATAACTTACTGCTGTTTTTCAACCGGTATTTCTACTTTCTTTTCCTGTGGCTCGGCGACAGGTTTTGCTGCGGCC
>JAFZMA010000056.1 GCA_017551215.1 Bacteroidales bacterium
CACCCAAACTCTAGCCCCGCAGAGCAACTCCTTCTTCTGGAAACCTGGGCCACCCAAAAGCTTCAGGAACGCCTCCCCCTCTACCAAGCCTGCTCCATCAAAACCATCGACACCTCCAACTGGGATGTCGATTCAATAACCGCCCAAATCCTCAGCAACATCTATTAGAGGGTGGTGTCTTTGCCCTCGCGGATGTCTTTGATTCTGAGCTGGATGTTGGCGATGCTGGAACGGTAGAAGTTCTCGGCGATGCTGTAGCAGATGTCTACAGGATCTCCGCCTGCAAGGTGGTCGAAGTATTCGCTCATGTTGAAGGCGATGGCGCTGAGCGGACGGTATGGAGCGTCTTCCTGGATGAGTTCTAGTTTTAGGTGTCCGCCACGGCCGTCGATAGGATTGCCCACAACCCGGCCGTTGCCGTTATCGTAGACGCTGGTGGTCATGAATACCGGGGACTGGTTGCCCGGACCGAACGGCTGGAACATGTTCAGCAGACGGAAGAAACGTGGAGTTATCTGCCTGAATTCCAGGAAGGCGTCTATGTTGATTATCGGAGTAAGAATCTCCTTTGTAATGTTCTTGGTAACAATCTCTTCGAATCTCTGGCGGAAGTTTTCCAGATTCTCTTCCTTGAGCGTAAGGCCTGCTGCGTAAGTGTGACCGCCGAAGTTTTCCAGAAGATCCGCGCAGCTTTCTATGGCATCGTAAAGGTCGAATCCAGCTATGCTTCTGGCGGAACCGGAAACAAAGCCGTTGGAAGATTTGGTAAGAACGATAGTCGGGCGATAGAAGGCTTCCACCAGACGGCTGGCAACGATTCCCACAACGCCCTTATGCCATTCCGGATTGTAAACCACGGTAGAGTTCAACGTGCTGAATTGCGGATGGTTACGCACTATCTCTATAGCCTGCTGAGTGATGGCCCTGTCTATGCTCTTGCGCTCGTTGTTGTGGTCGTTGATTTCCTTTCCTATGCGGTTTGCCTCCGCAAGGTCATCTGAAATGAGAAGGTCCACGGCCATACGCCCGCTCTCCATTCTGCCGGCGGCGTTGATTCTCGGGCCAATCTTGAAGACCACATCGTCTATGGTAATCTTGTGCTTCTCCAGACCGGAGAGCTTTATCATGGACAGAAGGCCTTTCCTCGGCGATTCGTTCAGCCTCTTGAGGCCGTAATATGCCAGCACCCTATTCTCACCGGTAACACTCACAAGGTCAGCCGCAATGCTCACTGCCACAAGGTCCAGAAGCGGCTCTATCTCCTCGAACGGAATACCGTATCGCTGAGCATAGCCCTGAACAAGCTTGAATCCCACGCCGCAACCGGAAAGATCATCGTAAGGATAGTGGCAGTCCTCCCTCTTGGGGTCCAGAGTTGCCACGGCTGGAGGGAGTTCCTCTCCAGGAAGGTGGTGATCGCAGATGATGAAGTCTATGCCCTTGGTAGCGGCGTACTTGACAGCTTCTCCTTCCTTAATTCCGCAGTCCAGTGCAATTACCAGAGAGCATTTCCTTTCGGCGGCCCAGTCCACTCCGTAGAATGAAATGCCGTAACCCTCGTCATATCTGTCCGGGATGTAGTAGTCTATGTTGGCTATGAGGCGTCTGAGGAAAGAGAATACCAGGGAAACCGCGGAGGTGCCGTCCACGTCATAGTCTCCGTAAACCAGAATCTTCTCCCCGCTCCTGACTGCCTTGTGCACCCTCTCTACGGCCGCTTCCATGTCCGTCATAAGGAATGGATCATGCAGCATGGAAAGGGACGGATGGAAGAACTGGCGAACCTCGTTTGAGTTCTTTATTCCCCTCTGAACCAACAGGTTGGCAAGGACCTCGTCTATTCCAAGATCCTGTACCAGCTGCCGGGTGTAGATAGGATTTCCCGGTTCCCTGACAATCCACTGTTTTTCTCTGCTCTTAACTACCATAGTAATAGCGTAGGTTGCAAATTTAGTTAATATTTATCTCATAAAAAAATGTTACCTTTGCCCGGTAATATAAAAACCTATGGAACTTAATCTTAACGAACAGGAACAAAACAGAAGGCAGAGCCTTCAACAGATACGGGATTTGGGCATTGATCCATACCCTGCAGACGAGTATCCGGTAACAGCCACCTCCGCCCAGATTCTTGAGGGATTCAATCCGGAAGCTGCAGAGGATGACCCTGCCCAGCAGGCTTTCAAGTCCATTTCTTTTGCCGGAAGACTCATGAGCCGCAGAATCATGGGCGCCGCTTCTTTCATAGAGCTTCAGGACAGCGAGGGAAGAATCCAGGCCTACGTTAAGAGAGACGAGATTTGCCCGGGAGAAGACAAGACGCTGTACAACACGGTGTTCAAGAAGCTTCTGGACATTGGAGACATCATAGGAATAAAGGGATTCGCCTTTGTAACCCAGACCGGCCAGAAATCTATCCACGTTAAGGAACTCACTCTGCTGAGCAAGTCTCTCAGAGTGCTTCCTATCGTAAAGGAAAAAGATGGGGAAGTGTTCGACGCTTTTGCAGATCCGGAAATGCGCTACCGCCAGAGGTATGTGGACCTCATCGTTAATCCGGAGGTCAGGAAGGTTTTCGAAAAGCGAACCGTCATATACAACACCATGAGGGATTTCTTCAACTCGCACGGATATCTTGAGGTTGAAACCCCTATCCTCCAGCCGATTCCGGGAGGAGCAAACGCACGTCCGTTTGTAACTCACCACAACGTGCTGGATATGGACCTGTACCTGAGAATTGCAGACGAGCTTTATCTTAAGAGGCTTATAGTGGGCGGATTCCCTGGCGTTTACGAGTTCAGCAAGAATTTCCGCAACGAGGGCATGGACCGTACCCACAACCCTGAATTCACCGCAATGGAAATCTACGTAGCCTACAAGGACTACAACTGGATGATGGACTTTACAGAGAGGATGCTCCAGAAGATTGCAGTTGCAGTTAACGGAACCACAAAGGCTACTATCGGTGAGCATGAAATTGATTTCCAGGGGCCTTACAAGAGGCTTCCGATGCTTGAGGCCATTAAGCAGTATGCAGGAGTGGACATTACCGGAATGGACGAGACTCAGCTCAGGGAGACCTGCAAGAAGCTCAACGTCCATATCCAGCCTAGTTTTGGAGAAGGCAAGCTGATAGATGCAATTTTCGGAGAATTTGTAGAGGGCAACCTCATCCAGCCGACATTCATCATAGACTATCCGGTTTCCCTGTCTCCGCTTACCAAGCGCAAGAGAGGCAACCCGAATCTGGTGGAAAGGTTCGAGCTGTTCGTTTGCGGCAAGGAGCTGGCAAACGCCTACTCGGAGCTTAACGATCCTATAGACCAGCTCGGAAGGTTCCAGGATCAGCTCCGTCTGAAGAACGGCGGAGACGATGAGGCCATGTACATAGACCACGATTTCATCCGTGCTCTTGAATACGGAATGCCGCCTACCAGTGGAATGGGCATTGGCATGGACCGCCAGACAATGTTCATGACAAACCAGATTTCCATTCAGGACGTGCTGTTCTTCCCTCAGATGAAGAAAGAGCAGTAAATATGCCGAATATGAACAACTATCTGTCGCAGAACATAATAACCTCCTTGCAGAACCCAAAGGTCAAGGAGGTTGTTTTATTGCAGGAAAAGGCAAGGGAGAGAGAGAAAACCGGGCTGTTTCCGGTGGAGGGGCTGAGGGAGGTTTCCGCCTGCATCGGTGCCGGGTTTGAACTGGATGCCCTTTTCCTCTGCGATGAGATACTTCAGGACAAAGTGCCGGTTTCCATCGCTGAGGAAAAAGTTTACCACGTTAGCTCTCAGGTTTATTCCAAGATGTCTTACAGGGAAACCACTGAGGGAATTCTGGCTCTTGCAAAGGCCAGGCACACGAGCCTCGAGGAATTGGGCAAGTTGCTGAAAAACAGCAAGGAAGTCCCGTTGGTTATCGTGGCCGAGGCGGTTGAAAAGCCGGGCAATCTGGGTGCCATCCTCAGGACCGCAGACGCTTGCGGAGCCACAGCGGTAATATTCGCAAATCCAAGGACGGACCTCTACAATCCCAACCTCGTGCGCGCAAGTCTCGGGGGAGTTTTCACGCAGACAATCGTTTGTTGCAAAAGCGAGGCTGCAATTGCTTTCCTCAAGCAGCACGGCATAAAAATCTACACCGCCCAGCTTCAGGACAGCGTCCCGTATTACGGCACGGATATGACCGGCCCTTGCGCCATAGCCATGGGCAGCGAATCGGACGGCATCTCAGACATCTGGCGCCGGGCTTCCGACCGCAAAATCATGATTCCAATGCTCGGCCGTCTGGACTCTCTGAACGTTTCAGTTTCCGCCGCCATCCTCTGCTACGAGGCTCTCCGTCAACGAACTGCAAAATGAAGAAGTTTGCGCTCATAGGCAATCCCATTGGGCACTCACTGAGCCCGCAGCTTTTTGAGGAGGCTTACCATTCCTCCGCCATGCGCTATGACCTTCTTGAGGAAGAGTCCGTAGAGAAATCCATCGCCGAGCTGAAAAGACAAGGATATCTTGGAGCCAACGTAACCGCCCCATTCAAGGAGGATGTAATGCAGTTTGTCACAAATCCCGACCCTGTGTCAAAGACTATCGGCGCCTCCAATCTCATCATCTTTGACGGAGAAAAGACATACGCATACAACACTGATTATCTGGCTGTAAGAAGAATGGTCAAGGAGTTCCTGAAAGACTCCGGTTCTTCTGCCGCATCCACTAAAGCCATTGTAATCGGCTGTGGCGGAGCGGGAAAGGCAGCAGCCCTGGCCTGCGCTGATGAATGCCTGGACACCGTAATCGCAAACCGCACGGTGGAAAAAGCGGAAACCTTTGCACTATCCATTGGCATAAAAGCCCTTAGCCTCAGCGATGTCCAAGATCTCCTCATGGTTCTCACCCTGGGCAATCCCGAATCCAGGAAAAGCCTTCTGGTAATCTACGCCATACCGGAAGAAGACGGCATCATTTGCAAAGAGCTTCTGGGTAAGGCTACCGTAATAGAAGCCAACTACAAAGACCCGTGCCTCAATCCTCAAAGCGGTATCCAATGGCTTAGGTATCAAGCCGCAGAAAGTTTCAGAATCCTTACCGGCATCACCCCGGTCCAGGATTTTTAATCGCTGAGCATAAAAAAAACCGTTTGCAGTTTTGTGAAAATTGGAGTATCTTTACTCGGTTAAATTTGTTTAGTTATGTCTTTCAACAAAGTATTGATTTTAGGAAATGCAGCCGCTGCTCCGGAGGTTAGACATCTGGAGGGAGGAAGTGTAGTGGCAAATTTCAGGGTTGCTACATCTGAGGTATTCACAGACAGAAGCGGCAACCGCACGGAAAGAACCGAGTGGCACAATATCGTGTGCTGGAGAAGATTGGCTGAAACTGCCGAGAAGTTCATTCAGAAAGGTACCCAGGTATTCATCGAGGGAAGGATTACCACCCGTGAATTCACAGACCAGAGCGGACAGAAAAGATACAGGACAGAGATTGTGGCAGACAATATCCAACTGACTGGAAGAAGGCCGGATAGCCAGAATCAGCAGCCGGCACCTCAGCAAAGCTATCAGGCTCCTGCACAGCAGTATCAAAGACCTGCGGCACCACAGCCGGTACAACCTGCTCCTCAGGATTTCCCTGCAGTGGAAGACTTCAACGATACAGACGCAAACGATCTTCCGTTCTAGTTTTGGAATTCACCTCGATTAAATCAGATACAATATGAAAGTTGATGTTGTATTAGGCCTTCAGTGGGGAGACGAAGGCAAAGGCAAAATTGTGGACGTACTTGCCAAAAACTACCCCGTAATCTGCAGATTCCAGGGAGGTCCGAACGCCGGGCATTCCCTCCAGTTCTCCGGAAAGAGCTTTGTGCTCCATTCAGTTCCTGCCGGAGTGTTCAGGAAGAATACCGTAAACATCATCGGGAACGGCGTAGTGCTTGATCCTATGATATTTGAGGAGGAGTGCAAAGCCATTGCAAAGATGGGAGTAGACCCTACAAAGAACATCGTCATTTCCAAGCGCGCACACCTGATTCTCCCGACTCACAGGATTATGGACGCCGCATCAGAGGCAAGTCTGGGCAAGACCAAGATAGGTTCCACTCTAAAAGGCATTGGACCTACCTACATGGACAAGACCGGAAGGAACGGACTCAGGGTAGGAGACGCTCTTGCAAAGGACTTCAAGAAGAGATTTAACACCCTCAAGCAAAAGCATATAGCCTATCTCAAGCAATTTGACTTTGAGTACGATGTCAACAAGAACGAGAAGGAATGGTTCAAGGCCATAGACTATCTGAAGAAGTTCAAGATTGTGGACAGCGAGTATGAACTCAACACTTATCTCAAGACAAAGAAAGCTCTTGCAGAAGGAGCGCAGGGAACAATGCTGGACGTTGACTTTGGAGCCTATCCTTTTGTAACCAGCTCATCCACAATCTGCGCCGGAAGCTGCACCGGCCTGGGAGTAGCCCCTTCCAAGGTCGGCAAGGTATTCGGCGTATTCAAGGCCTACTGCACCAGGGTGGGAAGCGGCCCTTTCCCTACTGAACTCAGCGATGCGGTTGGGGAAGAACTCCGCCAGAAAGGCCACGAGTTCGGAGCCACCACCGGCAGACCTAGAAGGACCGGCTGGCTGGATATCCCGGCACTCAAGTACGCCATAATGATAGACGGCGCTACAGACCTGATAATGATGAAGGCAGACGTGCTGGACACATTCGACACCATCAAGGTGGCCGTAGCCTACAAGGTAGACGGAAAGAAGACAGACCGCGTGCCGTTCGACACGTTCGCAAAGATAGAACCGGTGTACAAGGAGTTCAAGGGCTGGAAGAAAGACCTCACAAAGTGCAAGACCGCCAAGGAGCTTCCGGCCGCATTCAAACGCTATATCGCGTTCATAGAGAAAGAGGTTGGCGTAAAACTCTCCTACGTATCCGTAGGCCCGGACCGTTCCCAAACCATCAAACTCTAACCGAACGTCCGCACGTACTAAAACCAAGCGGAAGGCTTCTCAAAAACCTTCCGCTTTTTCATTTCCATACTCTTAAAGCAGACAGCAGGCTGCAAGAGCCTGTGGCCGCCCATGGCCACATGAATGGGTGGACTGCCGAAAGGCAGGACGGGATGAAGCGAAGCGGAAGGCGTTTGCAGCTTGGTGCTGATTTAAGAGTATACAATGAAAGAAGGGTGACATGATTGCCACCCTTCCGTTATCGATGTCAAAACGGAGAATCTCTCCTGCATCTAAATCAAACGTCGCAAATATAACAATTATTTCCTTTTGTTCGGGAGATCCAGCTGGAGCTGAGGGTTCTTTCTGGAGGAAGCCTTCAGCAGCAGGGATACGCAAACTGCAACGATTCCAAGACCGATGAAGATGTACTCGGCTGTAACTGCAGCAGTGATTTCCTGTGCTTTGTTGCCGGCCTCGATGACATACTTCTTGAATACCATTCCAACGAAGATTGGAACAAGCAGCATACCCATGTTCTGTATCCAGTAAATCAGGGAGTAAGCCGTACCCAGATTCTTCTCCGGGATGATCTTTGGAACGCTTGGCCACATGGCTGCCGGAACAAGGCTGTAACCGATTCCCAGGATGCCGATTGCAGCATATCCGGAGAACTGGCTTCCCTCAGGAGCAAAGGCAATGATGAGGTGAGCCGCCAAAACCATGCAGCTGCCCAGAATCATCCATGTAGTAGCCTTTCCTATCTTATCCACCAGAATGCCGAACAAAGGCGTACCGATTACCGTACAGAAAGGAATCATGGAAACCATCCACTTTGCGGTCTCCAGATCCAGTCCGAATCTCGGGATAATGATAGAGGTTGCAAACTTCTTGAATGAAATGATGCAGCAGTAGAAGAATACGCAAAGCAAAGAAATGAGGATGTAGTGCTTGTTTGTCAGAATCTTGAAGATATCGGAGAACTTGAACTTGTCATCCTCGCTTGTTTCCTTGGTATCCTTTTCTCCTGTCTGCTTATCGAATTTGGAATCCATTGTGATGAATACACTCCACAGGATAATTCCCACAATCATAATGGCAATGCCTACAAGAGCAGGACGGTTAGTCTCAGCGAAAGTGTAAAGGGCATTCTGGCCGTGCTCGCCAACCAGAGCCGGGGAAAGCACGAATGCCGTAGCCGTACCTAATCTGGCTATAGCCAGCTGTGCTCCCATAGCAAAAGCCATCTCCTTGCCCTTGAACCATTTGGCAATTGAACGCGTAACCGCAACGCCGGCAATCTCGCTGCCTAATCCGAATAGCATGCATCCTACATAGGCAAGCCAAAGAGATGGTTTGGCAATGTTCAGGGAATTGTGCATCCAGTTGCTAAGGCCGCTGCCGTTGAAGGAACTGGAGATTGCGTAGGCTACAATGGCGGCACCACCTACCATCATTCCAACGAAGATGGAACCTGTAATTCTAACACCCCACTTGTCCAGAAGCATACCGCAGACGATCAGTCCGCCCCAAACGCAGAGGAAGGAATAACCTCCGGCATAGAAACCGTAGTTGGCAGAATCCCAACCAAGTTCCAGAAGCTCAGGAGTTTTGAAGATATGGCTCAGGGTAGAGAACATATCGTCAAAGAAGTACGATGCAAACATCGGAACCACGAGACAGGCAAGCACAATCCATCTTGCGCTCTTGGAGTCTCTTAGAAATTTGACAGCTTTGTTCATCTTTATAATTATTTGTTATTTTTCTTAATGCTAAGCCTTGATGTTTGGTTCCTCGAGGCCATAGCCCTTCTTCTTGTCTACCCTCTTGAGGATGAAGCCAAGGATGAGGGCTGCAACGCCAAGGCAAGCCAGCATAACCAGCGGAGCCGTGTAGTCGAACTGTGTAGGATCGTCCACATCCGGATTCGTCTTGTCCAGAACCTTGCCGATAAGCAGAGGGAAGAGCCACAAGCCGATGTTCTGAATCCAGAAGATCAGAGCGTATGCGCTACCTATGATCTTTGCGTCCACAAGTTTAGGAACGCTCGGCCACAGAGAGGCCGGAACAAGAGAGAAGGAAGAGCCAAGAACCAGAATGGTAATATAGGCCACAACAACTCCTCCAACAGCGCTGCCCTTGAACATAGGCAGTATGAAGGCGAACGTAAGGTGGCAGAGAATCAGCAGGATGGAACCGAGAACAAGCATAGAGGCGGCCTTGCCCTTGTGGTCCACGTAGCTTCCGAGAATTGGAGTGATACCCACTGCCAGAAGAGGGAATACCGCAAATATGGTCTCTGCACTTCCTCTCATGTAACCCATGTAGCAGAATACGATAAGTGCTATCACGGCAATTGAAAGAAGGAACGCCTTCCTGCCCTTTCCCTTGGAGAAGTTGCTCATGAAGGCGGCAACTGCAACTACCAGCATGATAACGTATTGAACTATTGTAACGGTGTTGCTTGCCCAGAATGAACCTTCCTGCACATCAACAAACGTAAGGTTACACTGCAGCATGTTAACCGCATATTTCTGGAACGGGAAAATCGCCGAGTAATAGAGCACGCAAAGGAGTGCCACCAGCCAGAATCCGCTTGAGCGAAGGATTGCCCCAATGTCGCTGACCTTGAACGGATCGTCCTTCTCCTCAGCCTCTCCGGTCTGGGCATCCAGCTTCTTGTCCATGAAGAAGTATACAATGAACATTATCAGGGCTATCATCAGGAGCACAACTCCAAACGCAACACTGCGGGAAACGTCTATCCTCTCTCCCATCTTTGCGAACATCGGGGAGAATATCATGCAGGTAGCAACACCCAGACGGGCAAGAGCCATCTCGGAACCCATTGCAAGAGCCATCTCCCTGCCCTTAAACCACTTGACGATACCTCTGGAAACCGTGATTCCGGCCATCTCAACTCCGCAGCCAAATATCATGAAGCCCACTGCGGCGAACTTTGCGGATGCCGGCATTCCCCTGTAGAACGGAGAAATGCCAAGCTCGTCGAATCCTGGAATATAGTTGAGGTTTTCGTTGAACCAGGTAGCAATGGATGTGCCGGCAAACGAATCCGTTACCGCATACCATTTGATTATGGCTCCTATCAGCATAACCACTCCGGAAAGTATGGCCGTGAACCTCACGCCCATCTTGTCCAGGATAATTCCGGCGAAAATCAGGAAGAACACAAACACGTTGAGGAATGTCTCCGCTCCCTGCATTGTACCGAATGCCGTTGAATCCCAGTCTCTTGTTTCCTGCATCAAGTCTTTAATCGGGCTCAGTATGTCCATGAAGATGTATGAACAGAACATGGCAAGCGCCAGAAGCAGCAAGGCTGTCCAGCGGATTGCAGCCGAATCTCTTAGAGTCTTTTTCAGATCTGTTGTCATTGTTTATATGTTTAAAGATTTATTTCTTTCAAGTGTCAAAAATGACTTCGCAATTTACAAAATATTGAGTAAATTGGCACCCGATTTAGTCAAAGAGTATGGAACAGGTCAGAAGATTGCTCAAGGATTCTGCAAGGGCGAGATGGACAGCGTTGCTGATTATCTCGTTCGTCATGTTTGCGGCCTACCTGGCTTCTGACGTCTATTCTCCTCTCAAGACCCTTCTGGAGGAGGACAATTCCTGGACGAGCACGGAATACGGTTACTTTGGAGCGGCTCAGAGCGTATTCAACGTATTCCTCGGCATGCTCATTTTCAGCGGACTGCTTCTGGACAAGAAAGGCATTCGCCTGACCGGAAGCCTGGGCTGCATAATGATGGTAGCCGGCTTTGCCCTGAAGTATTACGCGGTTACCTTCATACC
>JAFZMA010000005.1 GCA_017551215.1 Bacteroidales bacterium
AAAGGTTCTTTGCGTTAAGACTGAAAAGCACCTCCTTCATTATCTCGAACTGCATCTCTGTGCTTGCCATGGAATAGCCGTCGTATCCGCTTCTTAGGGCGCGTTCCAGATACACCTCGTTCCCTGCCTGATTGCGGTTGTCGTAAAATGCCTCCAGCTCTTTCCAGTAGATGTCCTGGGCCTTAAGGAATTCCCTCTCATCCACTCCATGATCGCTGAGCTTCTTCATCTGGGAGCTGACAAAAGACAGGGCGGCATAAAGGCTGGAAGGGAGTGTCTCGAATTCCAGTGTGATGGCGCTGCTTTTCTCTATGCCCATGAACTTGCCCTTGTTAATGGCAAGGTTGTAAATAGGGAGATTCTCCCTCAGGATTCCATCGCTGAGCCGGCCCAGAAGGAGGCGCAGCATGGCGTTATCCATAAAGTCCTGGATATAAGGCAGGTTTGTCTTCTTGTAGTTATCCTTGAGCGGCTGCTTGAGAAGGTTGATGGAGACCATCGTCTTTTCAAACTCGTCGTCCTGCAGGACAAATGTCTTTACGCCGTCAAAAGGCTTTGGCGTGTACCATGTGCGCTTGGTGCTCTTGAGCGGCTTTGGAATTGTGGAAAAAACGGACTTTATCTGGGTTTCCATCTTGGCCGGATCCACGTCTCCAACCACTATCACCGTCTGGAGTTCCGGGCGGCACCAGTTGTAGTAGAAACTTCTCAGGTCTCTGGAATTGATGCTGTTAATGCTCTTTATGTCAGATGGTTCTATCTCGTCGTTGTACGGGCTGTCCGGATAGAGGTCCTTAAGGAGAGTGTGTTCCATCCTGTGCATAGGAGTCCAGCTGTTGAGGATTCTTCCTGCCAGGGTTGTGCGTTCTGCGGAAATGTCCTGTTCCTCAACATTGATGGAACTCATCCAGTTGTAAAGTATCAGAAGGGCGGAGTCCACGGTGTTGGCTCTTCCTACCGGCACATCCTTTACGGCATATGTCACACGGTCTTTGCCGGTAGAGAAAAACAGATTGTCCATTGTCAGGCCCAAAGTTTTCAGATAATCCGTGATAGCCGAGCCCTCAAAATTCCTAGTTCCCTTAGTAGCAAGCTGTTGCAGAAGCATAAAGGAGCCTCTGTTGCCGCCCGTTTCCAGAGATGTGCCCACTTTTTGGGCCACGCAGAACGTGGCTGTGGATTTTTGGGCCTGATTTTTGACTATGATGTAGGAAAGGCCGTTGCTGAGCGCTCCGCTTTTCACCCTCGGATCGGCCGGAAGAACGGGGAGATCCTGCTGCTGGGCAAGCAGCAAAGAAGGCAAAACAGATGCAAGTAGTAGGGCGAGTATATGTGTGAACTTCTTCATAACCGTTTGAATGTGTACAAAAGTAAGAATAAATACGGTGTTTGCGAGGTCCCGGCATTTTTTTTATTTTTGCAGCCGTTGTAAATGTTGAAACAATAACTAAATAAAACTTATAGAGATGAAAAGAATCACCAGACTTTTTTTGACCGCAGCAGTTGTACTGTTTGCGGGAAGCGTTTTTGCCCAGGATATGACTCAGGCCGGGGAACTTTACCAGAAAGCCACCGAGGCTTACCAGGCAGGTAACGAGATGGAGGCAGTAAAAGGTTTCAAGGAAGCTCTGAAGATTGCCGCAGCAGCTGGAGACGAGGGAATAGAGATGGTAGAGGGCTGCAAGGATATGATTCCTAACATTCTTCTTTCTGCAGCAGGCAAAATGGTTGCAGCCAAGGACTATGCAAAGGCAGAAGAGACCTACAACGAGGCTCTGGCAGCAGCTAAGGAATACGGTAAGGACGCAGCCATTAAGAGCGCTGAGACCAAGCTGGCCCAGATTCCTATGCAGCAGGGCGGAGACGCTCTGAATGCAGGCCAGACCGCTGAGGCTATCGGTTTCTTCAAGAAGGCTATCGAGAGGAATCCTGAGAATGCCAAGGCTTATCTGTTCATGGGAATGGCAGAGAACAAGGCCGGCAACATCACTGAGGCAGAAACTGCTCTGCTTAAGGCTAAAGAGCTGGGAGAGGAAAAAGCAGCGCCAACTCTTGTAAATATGTATGTAGCAAGCGCTAACGAGGCTCTCAAGGCAAAGAAGTTCAACGATGCCATTGCAACTGCAGAGAAGGCTCTGGCTTTTGGAGAAAACCCTACCGCCAGCCTCATTGCAGGAAACGCAGCTTATCAGGCAAAGAGCTGGGCTAAAGCCGCCAACCACCTGAAGAACGCCAAGCCAAGTGCACAGATCAACTACATGATTGCCAACTCTTACCAGAGCGCCGGCAACAAGGGCCAGGCTTGTGTTTACTACAAGAAGATCCTCGGCGATGCAAAATTCGGCCCTACGGCAAAGTCGAAGATTGCACAGCTCGGTTGCTAAAACACTATGCGTGAGATAGAGCTTCTTTCTCCGGCAAGAAATTCGGAAATCGGTATCGCGGCAATCGACTGCGGTGCCGATTCCGTTTATATTGCCGCTCCTAAATATGGAGCCAGAGTTCAGGCCGGAAATTCCTTTGAGGATATCAAGGTTCTCTGCGCCTATGCCCACAGATTTGGAGCCAAAGTCTACCTTACGCTAAACACAATCCTTTACAACAACGAACTTAAGGAGGCTCAGGCCTACCTTTGGGAAGCCTACCGGAGCGGCATAGATGCTGTTATCGTTCAGGACTTTGCCCTCCTGAAAATGGACCGCCCGCCAATTCCTCTCTTTGCTTCTACCCAGACAGATATCCGCACGCCGGAAAAGGCTGCCCTGCTGGAGGCCCTCGGATTCAAGAGGCTGATTCTGGCGCGCGAACTGAGCCTTGAGCAAATCCGGGAAATCAGAAAAGCCACGTCTGCAGAACTCGAATTCTTTGTTCACGGCGCCCTTTGCGTGAGCTGCAGCGGGCAATGCTATCTGTCTCAATATCTTACCGGAAGGAGCGCCAATCGCGGAGAATGTGCCCAGGCCTGCCGTTCCAACTATGACCTTGTAGACGAAAACGGCAATGTGCTTGTCAAGGATACTCCGTTGCTCTCCCTTAAAGATTTCAATCTTTCTTCCCGTCTGGAAGACTTGATAGACGCCGGAATAACTTCTTTCAAGATAGAAGGCCGGCTCAAGAACATATCGTACGTAAAGAACATCGTCAGGAAATACGACTTGGCCCTTAACGCCATTCTGGAAAAGAAGAACGCGGGCGGCGCGGCTCTTTCCAGACCATCCTGGGGCAGAAGCCGTTGCACATTTGTTCCGGACGAGGAAAAAACCTTCAACCGCGGATACACGGAGTTCTTTCTGGATGGCAGAAGAGGAGACTTCAAGAGCAAGGATTCTGCCAAGGGACTCGGGGAATACATCGGCGTTGTGTCCGAGGTTTCGGGTGACGGAAAATCATTTGTCCGCTTCTCGTACAAGGCGGACTGTTCCTCAGGTGGTAAGGCGAACAACCCCACGGGCGGTAAGGCCAAGACCATCCACAACTCAGACGGCCTCTGCTTTGCCGCAATGGGCAGAATAACAACCGGTTTCAGAGCCAACAGCTGCAACGGAAACACAGTTGAACTGTTCACCAAAGATGCCCGCATAAAAAAGGGAGACCTCATCTACCGCAACTTTGACTATGAATTTGAAAAAACGCTGGAAAACATTCCGCCAAGAATCATAGATGTAGATGTGGATTTAACCCTCTTCAAAGACTCTATTTCCGCCACCGTAACACCGGTTCTCCACAGCAATGCGAAAGGTTCTGGTAAGGGAGGGCAAATGATGTTTTCCTTCGATATCCAAGGAGAAGAAGCCAAGAACCCAGAATCCGCCAAAGACCTGACAGCGCGGCAGATAGGCAAAACCGCCCTGCACTATTCGTTCAACGTTAAAAGCGTTGGCGGCAAAGAAATCTTCTTCTACAGAACCTCCGCCCTCAACGGCATCAGAGCAGAACTTGCAAAGGCCCTTGAACAACATCTTGAAAGGGATAGCCAAAGGACACCAGCAACAGCTAACGCCGAAGCAAACGGTAACACCAAAGCAAACGCAAATGCAAGCGCAAATGCCATAGCCACTGCAAACGCTAATGTAAACGCAAGCGCTGCGGAAAAGCCTGACTACTCAAGGCTTAAAAACCTCGCAAAAGCCGCATTCAAAGAAGGCGAAAGCTCCTACTTAAGAAACTGCTCTAACAGGCTTTCAAAACAAGTCTACAAGGAACTTGGGCTCAAAGACATACAGCCCGCCTACGAACAAAAATCCGCAGACGGCGCAACCCTTATGCAATGCCGCTACTGCATCCGCCACCAGCTAGGCCTCTGCCCCAAGGACCGAAATACCATCAAAGACAACTCAACCCGCAACAACCGCAGCAGCAAAATCAGCCGCACCGGCAACGACAGCCGCACCCTCTACCTGAGAAACGGCAGCACCCTCCTCCCCCTCACCTTCAACTGCTCCCGCTGCGAAATGCAGGTAAAGTCTACAAAATGAAGGAAATGCTTGTTGGATTGAAAGTTTTATCTATATTTGCATCGAGATATTGGTAATCGACAGCAAGACAAAAAAGACAGACATCTATCCTCTAAATGGATGTCTGTTTTTTGTTTCTTTAACCACCGCCGTTACACTTTTTCAAACGAATATTCACTATTTCATTACACTTTTTCCAACGAGTATTCACTATTTCCCCACACTTTTTCCAACGAGTTTTCACCGGTCTGCCACACTCATTCGAAATTTACTGTAAAATTACAATAAATTTCGACTGCCGTATGTTTATCCCAGCGACTTTTGGTCGGAAAGAAACTGAAAAAGGCCTACGAATAAGATTCCATTGTTGTCACGGTAGGACATAATATCATCCTTGACGATTACTGTTTTCTGGAAGGAATCGTCGATACGTTTTAAAGATTTGAGTTCCTGCTCTCGCTTTTCTTCGTTTTCAATCTCGTACGCTGACTGAATATAGTGCTTAACGTTTCCATCCGTTGCAATGAAGTCAACCTCATACTGCCTATACTCTGGTCCAGGTCCCTCAGAAAGAGGGTGGACTTGGACTGAAATTGCCGGGTTTTTGGTCCAGGTCCTACAGATAAAGTGCAGACCTGGACAACAAGCGGATGTTCGGAAAATCAAGCAAGCTTGTTTTCACTCGATTTGCATTATCTTTTGCTGCGCTTTAAAGATAAGCGGCATCTCGGAAAATCAAGCAAGCTTGTTTTCACTCGATTTGCATTATCTTTGTGGGGTATGATATTTTCTGAAATTGCAGGACACGGGGAGCTGGTGGAAAAGCTCAGGAACATGGTGCAGGCGGGGAGGATGCCGCACGCTGTGCTTTTGGCGGAGCAGAGCGGGTGCGGTGCGCTACCTCTGGCGCTGGCCACAATCCAGTACATGTTCTGCCGTACCAGAAAGGCGCTTGAGAGCGGAGACGACAGCAGAATTGTGAAGGGGCTCTTCGGAGATGAGCCGGACAATCTTCCGGTGGACGACAGCTGTCAGGTCTGCTCTTCCTGCATCAAGGTGAGGAACCTTACACATCCGGACTTTCACTTTGTGTTTCCGATTAATACCACGCAGCTTGTGGAAAAGGGAAAGAAGGCTGCAATTGACGCTTATTATGATATTTTCCGGGATCTTGTGAAGGAGAATCCGTATTTCAGCGAGGAGGACCTGTACCGGGCCATGGAGCTGGAAAACAAGATGGGGCTCATTGGGGTGAGCGAGGCCAACTGGCTCATAAACAGGCTGAGTTTCAGCGCATACGAGGGTGGAGAAAAAGTGGTGCTGATACTCTTCCCTGAGAGGATGAATCTGGAGGCCGCAAACAAACTGCTCAAAAGCATAGAGGAGCCAACGGAAGACACGTATTTCTTCTTGATTACCAACGCTCCGGGGAAAATCATCCAGACCATCCGGTCCCGCTGCCGCCTGATAGAGGTTCCGCCGATTGCAAAGGAGGATTTAGCCAAGGCTATCGCTGAGAAATACAAGATGGATGAGGAAAAGGCGGCGCTGTGGGCTTCCTGTGCGCAGGGGAGTTTCGGGAGAGCCATGCAGCTGATAGAGAGCAGCGAGGGGGAGGAAGAGGACTTTGAGGACTTTGCCACGCTGATGCAGCTTGCTCTGGACAAGGACCTTCCGGCGCTGATTTCCTTTGGCGGAGAGCTGGCCAAAAGAGGAAAGGAGGCTCAGAAAAATTTCTGCCGCAACGCTCTTAAGCTTTTCCGCCAGATGTATATGCTCAATCTCGGCGAAGAAGAACTGGCTTATATGAACCCAACTCAGGCAGA
>JAFZMA010000057.1 GCA_017551215.1 Bacteroidales bacterium
AAACATATCTGCCAGACTCTCCGAAAGGCTTGAGAATCAATCTTCCCAAGCCATAGCCTCTGCCCTTTTGCTCGGCGACAAAAGTGGCCTGGACGGGGAAACAAAGACTGCCTTCCGCAATGCAGGGATTAGCCATGCCCTGGCTCTTTCAGGAATGCACGTGGGAATAATCTGGAGCATAATCTGCGCATTGACTGCAGTATTCAGATGGGATTACAGAGCCAGGAAAATCTCCTTTGCCTTAAGCATAGCAGCTATCTTTTTGTATGCGCTCATTACCGGCCTTTCCCCTTCTGTAAGCAGAGCCTGCATAATGATAGCCGTGTGGAAAGCCGCAGATATCATTTGCCACAGTAAAGACAGAATTGCGCCATTGCTGATAGCGGCATTTGCCATAGCGCTATTCAATCCCTTGGCAGTTAGAATGATAGGATTTCAGCTTTCCTTTGCCGCAGTGGCCGGAATAGTTTACCTGTATCCGGCCGTAGAGGAAAGTATAGAGAAAGTCATTGTCGGCTGCCACAGAAGAAGAGCTGTGCGCAGGATTCTTGCCGGAGCAGCAAAACTCATGGGAATAACAATGACCTGCCAGATAGCAACATTCCCGCTCATCCTCCTTTACTTCGGGAAGATAAGCGGGAATTTCCTGATTTCCAATCTTGTCTGCGCACCGCTGGTCACGCTTTCCGTCTATGGCAGCGCCGCTTCCGCACTGCTTGGCGGACTCCCTGCAATAGGAGAAATCATATCGGGTATTTCCTCAGCGATAATAGAAACCTTCCGGCAGGTTGTGCTGTTTTTAGGCAGCTGACTATCTGGCAAACGAGTCAGAGAGTTCCTTTGGTACCTCTTTCTCAAGGAGATAGCGGTACCAGAAGCGGTAATCGTTGAAATTAGAGAACTGGCCCTGGGCTCCGCGATATCCATGCAGCTGCCTAGGATAGATCATAAGGTCAAACTGACGGCCCATCTTTTGGAGTTCCAGCACCAGGCTCATAGTGTTCTGGACGTGGACATTGTCGTCTGCGGCTCCGTGCGTGAGCATCAGGTAGTTGGTGTTGTCTCCCTTGTAGCCTGACTTGCGGATTCGGTCTGCCATTATTGTACGCTTGTAGCCTTCCGGATTCCGCTGCGGAGTATCCATAAAACGCTCTGTGTAATGGGTGTCATAGAGCATATAGTCATAAACTCCACCGCCTGCTATTCCGTATTTGAAGTAATCGCAACCCTCTGTTACGCATAGAGTTGCCATGCTGCCGCCATAGGAGAATCCGTAGATTCCTATCTTGTCCGCATCCACGTAAGGAAGGCTTCTCAGATACTTTGCCCACTCTATGAAATCCTTGAGTTCTATGCCAAAGAAACTGCGGTACATGAAGTTGCGGCCTTCCTTTCCGCAGTGGCCGCTTCCACGGTGATCCATCGAGAACTGAATCACATCCTGGTTTGCCCACCACTGGTTGGAAGACGAAATCATGCTCCAGCTGTCTGCAACCACAGGGGTGTTAGGACCGCCGTACATGTAAATGATAACCGGATATTTCTTCTGAGGGTCGAAATTCAAAGGAAGAGTGATCTTGGCAGGAATGGTGTAACCGTCCGGAGTGGTGATTTCCACCATCTTAGGCAGTGCAATATTGTAAGAGTCGAAATCCTTCCCCTTACCGTCTGCAAGCACTGTCATCTTGCCGCTTCCGTCCGTAGGAAGAATAACCGCCCTGTCCGGAGTCTGGGCGTTGCTGCAGATGGCTGCCATGTACTTGAAATCATCGCTGAGCTGCAAAGACTTATAGGAAAAGTCCCCTATGGAAATCCTTGTGGTCTTGGCCTTCTTGATAGATACCTTGTAAATATCTACTCGGGTGCTTTTTTCTTTCTTTGAGGTGAAGTATAGCTCTCCCTTCTTCTGGTCGATTTTCAGGAGCTTTATGTCCCAATTACGGCCATCTGTGAGGCATTTCTGTGTCTTGCCGTCAAAGGACAGGTAATAGATCTGCTCCCACATGGTAAAGTCCCTGACCATGTACAGGCCTTTCTCGTCGAATAGCATTTGCTCAGGCCAGTCTATCCAGGTGTCCTGATGCTCCTTGTAGATTGGCTCCTTGCTGCCGTTCTTAGGATCTACGGAATAAAAGAGAAGATCCTGCTGGACTCTAGGCATCCAAGGAACTATGAATCTGGATGACTCTGAATTCCAGAACGGTATGCCAAAATACTGGTCCTCTTTTTCATTGAAATCAGCCCATATAATATTGCCTGTTTCCACATCGGCGAACCCTATTCTTACCTCAGGATTTTTCTCGCCGCTCATAGGGTAATGGCTTTCCAGAATCTGGTCCTTTGCCTTGGACGGGTCATAAATCGGGAACATCGGAACCTGGCTGTCATCAAAGCGGTAGAAGGCTATGGTTTTGCTGTCCGGGCTCCACCAGTAAGCCTTGTACTGTGACGAGCGGCCCAGAATCTCCTCGTAGTAAACCCAGGAAGCGCGGCCGTTGAGTATAACAGCGTTGCCGTCCGAAGTGATTCTCTTTACCTTATTCACCTCTTTATCATAGACATAAAGGTCTCCATTGTTTGTAAACGCCATGAGTTTGCCGTCCGGGCTGTAGGTAGGATTGGCTATCATTCCATCTCCCTTAATCAGGTCATTGGCCTTCTTTGCATCTTCCCTAATATCCGAAGGGGCGACAGACTGGCTTACCTTTGGGGTATAATCCTCAAAATTTCCGGTTTTTACATTATACAGGATATTTTCACGCTTGCGGCTGGAAAGGTCCATTTTCGTAACCAAAACCTCATCTGCAGATATCCAATTAGGAGGCATCAAGTAATTTTGGATACTTGGAAACCTGTCATTTGCAATCTGTTCCAGAGTCAGATTCTTCTTCTGGGCGTAAGCGCTCCAGCAAATCAGCGCCAGAGAAAGCGCAAGGGCAAATCTTTTCATATATGTCTTATTTCAGATATTTCTTGTCAAAGTTAACCAAAAAGACCTTTTCCACAGCACGTGTAAGAGCCGTGTAAAGCCATTTTTTATCATCGATGGTGATATCGTCTTTCCAGAGGATATTGTCAATGAAAACGCATCTCCATTGGCCGCCCTGGCTCTTGTGGCAGGTAATCGCGGAGGAATACTTAATCTGGAGAGCATTGTAATAAGGATCTTCCCTCACGCACTGCAGGCGCTTTTTCTTTGGGGTGACGCCATCGTAATCCGCCAGCACGCCTTCAAACAGGGCTGTCTGTGCCTCCCTGTCCAAGGCTGCGGTCTTGCTGTCCAGAGTGTCCAGGATAACCTTTGCATCTACCTCTATATCATTGTAATCCGGAAAAGCAAGAGTGGCGTCTGCAAAGTGGAGTCCGTACCTTTCCTGATGGTTATGTATACTTATCAGGCGAGCCATATCCCCGTTTGCAATAAAGTCGAACCTTTCCTCCTGTCCATCGAACTTATAGCAGTTCTTTACCACCATCAGGCGGTCTCCCCGGCAAAGAGCCTCCTCCAGAAACAGAACTCGGGAACGGATACCCTGATTGTAGCGGTTAGCCCTCTGGTTGCTGCGGCAAAGTACAACCACTTCCTCCGCCCCGTATCTGGAAATGGCATCCGAGAGGTCTTCTATGAGCGTAGAGCCCGTAATTGCCGTTATATCAGAGAAAGAGGAGATGTCAAAGACTGGCGGGTCTATGTCTCCGTCAGAGATTTCCTGTCTCAAGCGGGTAGCGTTTACCAGTATGCCGCTGTCCTTTGCCTGGCGTACAACATCCTTGAGTTCGGAGGTTACCATCTTTGGACAGTAGCGTTTCATGTAATCCGGGTCCAGGGCGGGACTCACATCCAGCCCCACTGGAGGCAACTGGGCGGGATCTCCGATTAGAACCAGACGGTTACTGCTGCTCTGGCGGACGAACTCTAAAAGGTCGTCCAACAGGTTTCCGCTCCCGAATATGGAATCCGAACCATCTGTGGAACTTATGAGAGAAACCTCGTCCACAAAATAGACCGTATCCTTTGCCTTGTTGAAATTCAGGGAGAAAGAACTCATGGGATCTGCCTGGGATTTCATCCGGTAGATATGACGGTGTATTGTACTTGTCTTCTCTCCCGTGAAAGCGGCGAGTACCTTTGCGGAGCGCCCTGTCGGAGCCAAAAGCACGTATTTCATTCCCAGAGTCTTGAGAACGCCAATGCATGCAGCTATAGCGGAGGTTTTTCCGGTTCCGGCATAACCGGAAACCACCATGAGAAAACGTTCGTCAGCATTGTCCGTAAGAAAACCGCCAAGTTTTGAGAAAAGGTCTTTCTGGCCGGCGGTAGGCTCCATTCCAAGCCTCTCCGTCATTTTGCCGGAAAGGAATTCAGACATGCCCATCATTTCCACCTTCTGATTACAAGGAATGCCAGTACAGGATAGATTTCAAGACGGCCGAGGAACATCTCTATGGTAAAGATGATCTTGCTCACCACAGGGAAGCTCTCGTAATTGCCGAAGGAGCTCAAGCTGCTGAATGTCAGACCGGTGTTGGCAGTACATGCCAGTGAGGTTGTAACAGAAGTCTTAAGGTCCAGGCCTGTTGCAGAAAGCAGAATGGCGCCAACAAAGATTATGGAGCTGAAGAACACCAGGAAGAGGTTTGTCTCTCCTGTAATGTCTGCATCCAGAACCCTGTTCCCCATCCTAGGCTTTATGACCGCATTCATGTGGAGCTGACGTTTGAGTCTTGCCTTCAGAGAGCTGAAACTCACACAGATACGGTCTACCTTGGCTCCTCCCGTAGTGGATCCGCTGCATGCTCCCTGGAATGCCAGATAGAAGAAGACAAGCAGGGCGGCTACCGGCCAGTGTTGAGCATCTGCATTGGCAAAGCCGGTTGTACTGGCTGCGGAAACGTTCATAAACGCGCTGTGCCTTAAAGCCGTGAGGAAGTTCTTTTCTGTTCCTCCTGCCAGAAGGCTGAACGTTGTAACAGCCACGGAACCAATAAGAACGAATGTGTAGAATTTTATAATCGGATCCTTGAATAACTTAAGGGAACGGCTATGGCAAGACAGGTAAATAAGTCCGAAATGGAGGCCGGAAAGATACATGAACACAATCATGATTATCTCTATCGCCGGAGAATTGAAGGCGGCGGCAGATGTGTTCTTGGTGCTGAATCCGCCTGTTGCGGATATGCTCATGGAATGGTTGAGGGCATCAAAAAATCCCATGCCGGCAAGAACAAGGCAGATTGTCTGGAGAACAGTAAGTCCCACATACACAGTCAGGATTATCTTGGCCGTCTCTGCAACCTTGAACTTGTAATTCTGTTTTGAAAGTGAACCCATCTCCAGAGAGCTCAGCCTGAGACCGAAAGTGGCGCGTGCGTATGGCAGCACAAGGATCATGAACACAACCACTCCCAAACCTCCGAGGTAATGTGTGCTGCTTCTCCAGAACAACAAGCCGTGAGGCAGGCTTTCAACATCGCTGAGGGAAGTGCATCCTGTTGTGGTATAACCGCTTACACTCTCAAACCAGGCATCTATCACGGCAAAGTCCCCTCCCCACAGTATGTAAGGCAAGGCCCCGAAGACGCATACCAAGAGCCAGGTCAGTACAATGGTGAAGAAACCTTCCTTTACGGTTATGGTTCCGGATTTCTTGACGAATACCAGAGGGAAGATACCCACAGCAAGGGTTATCACTCCGCTAAGCAGAAGCGGAGAGAAAGAAGCGTCCATGCCGTAGCATAGAGAAACCAATACACCCAAAAACATGAAAGCCGCATTGAAAACCAGCGCGATGCCTACATTCCTGGATATGTAATTGATATTCATAACGCCTTGATATTCTACTGGTTCTTTGTAAGCTGCTTGTGATCCCTGACAATGTCCTTGACATTCTCGTTGAGTTCCTCCACCTCGTCGTCGGAATCAATATTCACATCGTAGGTCTTGCGCGTGAGCTTGTAATTGCGCAAAGCCCTGTTAATCTTTATTACAGGATCAAAGAAATAGAAATTCAGGAAATAGTTAAACAGGAACAGCAGAAGGATACCGATTCCCACTGCCACCACGCAAGGCATCAGACTGCGGTAGAAACCCTCGGAAAGGCGGTCTGAATTCTCTTTCAGGGCCTTCTGGGAGGACATGTTAAGATCCTGGATGAAAACCCTCAGTTTTGAATAAACCGGATACATCCTCTCGAAGTACCAGTCTTTCTTCTGCTGGTAACGCGGAAGGTTCCACACCCCTTTTGCCTCTTCCAGCATGTGGGCGTATGCAACGTATGCATAACGGATGGAATCTGCCATATCCCTCTCCCCCTCCGTGGTGAAATTGTCCCTTACACTCTTGAGGGCGTCTATGAACTTGTCATCGTCACCGATGGTAGGCATTGTATTAACATCCGTATAGGTGGAATCTCCCATTGTACTGAGTAGCTGGAAGTTGTAATCATCTGCCAGGTCCAGCAGACGGCGGGTGGTGTTGATGCTGATTATATCGTCCGTGACAAACTTTTCTATGGTTCTCCTCATTGTCACGAATTCGAATATGGCAATCAGACTGCTGAGCAGCAGAATAAAGCCCAGTATCACAAATCCTATAGATATTTTCCTTTTCAGCAGCATTTCCAAATGTGTATAGTCGTGCAAATGTACAAAAAAAGGGAGGACGGTGTAACATCCTCCCCTTTGGCCTTTGTTTTAGGCGGGTTTTACTTGGCGCTCATCACCTTGATAAGGTCGAGAACCTTGTTGGAATATCCAACCTCGTTGTCGTACCAGGAAACTACCTTAACGAATGTAGGAGTAATCTGGATACCGGCCTTTGCGTCGAAGATGGAAGTGCGCTTGTCGCCGAGGAAGTCTGAAGATACAACTGCATCCTCAGTGTAACCGAGAATACCCTTGAGGTTGGTCTCGGAAGCCTTCTTCATGGCTGCGCAGATTTCCTCGTAAGTTGCAGGCTTCTCAAGGTTTACGGTAAGGTCTACAACAGATACGTCCAGAGTAGGAACTCTCATGGACATACCGGTAAGCTTTCCGTTGAGCTCAGGGATTACCTTGCCCACTGCCTTTGCGGCACCTGTGGATGAAGGAATGATGTTTCCGCTGGCTGCCCTTCCGCCTCTCCAGTCTTTCTTGGACGGTCCGTCAACTGTCTTCTGTGTTGCTGTAGCAGAGTGAACGGTGGTCATGAGACCTTCCTTAACGCCCCAGTTGTCGTTGAGAACCTTAACGATAGGAGCTAGGCAGTTGGTAGTGCAAGATGCGTTGGATACGATATCCTGACCTGCGTATGTGTCTGTGTTGACACCGCATACGAACATTGGAGTGGCATCCTTTGAAGGAGCGCTCATGACAACTCTCTTGGCACCTGCCTTCAGGTGAGCCTCAGCCTTCTCCCTTGTAAGGAACAGACCGGTTGACTCGACAACATATTCAGCACCTACTTCATCCCACTTGAGGTTTGCAGGATCCATTTCTGCAGTGATTCTGATAGACTTGCCGTTTACAACCAAAGCACCGTCTGCTACCTCTATAGTACCGTTGAACTGACCATGCATAGTGTCATACTTGAGCATATATGCCATGTAGTCAACATCCAGAAGATCGTTTATTCCTACGATCTCAATATCATCCCTTTCCTGTGCGGCTCTGAAAACCAGACGGCCGATACGGCCGAAACCGTTGATACCTACTTTAATTTTACTCATATCTAAAATTATTGTGTTTTGAATTTTCAACCCGGCAAATTTACAACTTTTTTGCATTTTACCTAAATTTGTGTCGTTATGGAGAAAAAAATGGAGATACTTATAACCAACGACGACTCTTACATATCCAAAGGATTCAACACTCTGGTTTCCCTATGTTCCACAATAGGCAACGTTACAGCTGTAGCTCCTAAAACAGCCCAAAGCGGGATGAGTGCTGCGCTGAGTATGGGTAAACCGCTGTTCCTTAATAAAGAAGATGAAAGGGTCACGGCTTCGGGAAACAGGATATCCATATACAGTTTTACAGGAACTCCTGCCGATTGTGTAAAAATGGCCATGAACAAGTTCTTCAGCAGAGAGAACAAGCCAGATCTCATGTTCTCCGGAATCAACCACGGCTCCAACGCATCCACCGCTTCCGTCTATTCGGGAACGCTGGGCGCAACTGCAGAAGCCGCTATTTACGAGGTTCCAGCCATTGCCCTGTCTGTTAACACTCACGATCCGGATGCCGACTTTTCAGCAGTGAAGGCCTGGTTTAAAAGAATCGTTGAAAATTATATCTCTTATCCCCCTCAAAAAGGTGTTTATCTTAACATAAACTTCCCCGATATACCGCTTGAACAGATCAAAGGCGTCAAATTCGCCCACCAGGGAAATGGAATGTGGATAAATGAATTTGAAAGCTATAAGACCCCTCATGGCGAGCCTTTCTACTGGATATGCGGAGAGTTCCTGGACAAGGCAGAAGACAACGAAGGCGACCACACTCTCTTGGACAAGGGCTACATAACTATTGTTCCTCACCTGGTGGATTCCACCTCTTATACTGAAATGAAGCGTTTGCATAATCTTTGGAAATTCTGACCACATGAAATACTTCATTATTGCCGGTGAAGCCTCCGGAGATCTTCACGGATCTAACCTGATAAAGGGACTCAAGCTTGCAGATCCCTCATGCACAATAAGATGCTGGGGAGGAGACCTTATGAAAGAAGCCGGCGGAGAACTGGTAAGCCACTATAAGGACACTGCTGTCATGGGTTTCTTTGAGGTGCTGACCAGAATCGGCAAGATTTTCCGCAACTTCAGCAAATGCCGCCACGATATACTGGAATTCAATCCGGATGTGGTTGTTCTCATAGACTACCCCGGATTCAACTTCAGGATGGCCAAATTCGCCAAGAAAAAGGGATTCAAGGTGTTCTACTACATAGCACCAAAAATCTGGGCCTGGAAAGAGAGCAGAGGCAAGAGGCTGAAAAAATATGTGGACCGCCTGTTCATCATCTTCCCGTTCGAGATAGAGTATTTCAAAAACAGATGGCAGATAGATGCCATTTACCGTGGTAATCCCCTTTTGGACAGCATAGAAGGCAATCTATACATGAAAGAGGACAGGGAAACTTTCATCAGGCGTATCTCTGAAATGACTGGAAAGCAGTATTCCGCAGACGACAAGTTCATTGCCCTTCTGGCCGGAAGCCGCCGAACAGAAATTTCCTACCAGCTTCCGATAATGCTGGATACAATCAGGGCTTTCCCTTCCTATAAGTTTATACTTGCAGCCGCTCCTTCCATACCGGAAGACTTCTACCGCAAGCACATACGGAAATATTGCGCCAAAAGAGGCATTGACCCGTCTGAAATCTCTCTTCCAGCTGTTTATGGACAGACATATCCGGTAATGAAGAATTCCGAGGCTGCAATTGTGAATTCCGGTACAGCATCTTTGGAGGCGGCACTCATCGGTGTTCCCCAGATGGTCAGCTACCTTGGGAGCGAGATTTCCTACATCATAGCAAAGCAGCTGGTAAAGGGAATCAAGTACATAAGCCTGGCTAACCTGATTCTGGACAAGCTGATTTTCAAGGAGTTCATCCAGCACGACGCCAATATCGCGAATGTTTCCGCAGAGCTCCACAAGCTGCTTGAAGACAAGCCGTATATAGAAGCCATGAAAGCGGACTACGCCAAGGTACACCAGCTTCTGGGTGGCGGAGGA
>JAFZMA010000058.1 GCA_017551215.1 Bacteroidales bacterium
CAGTTTCGAAAGAAGATAGCGGAGGGTGTTGTTACCGGAAGAAGCTTCCCGTTTTATTCTCTGTGCAAGTTGGTTTTCAGACAGTGCCGGTTTCATATCCAGAATAACTGCCACCTTCTGGCCATTGTCCATGGCTTCCACGGCCTTGCGGCTCACACGGAAGCCCAGAGGGCCTTCTATTCCGCCATCCGTAAAATCCACGTCCCCAAACTCTTCCTGTACAACCGAGCCGCTGACTTCCAGACTAATGGCCACGTTTTTCAGGCTAAGGCCGCATAGCCACCGCCCGAAAGTGCTCATTCCGCCACCGTCCGCATAGCCCTCCGGAACAAGTGCTGTAAGAGAAGGGCGCGGCTGCACTATGCTGTGTCCCAGGCTCTTTGCAAAACCATAACCATCTCCGGAGCTTCCGGTTGCCGGATAGGAAAGGCCTCCGGTTGTAAGCAGAAGTTTCCTGCAGTGAACGGAAAGGTCCGGACAAATTATCTCGTAGTCTTCCTTTCTGTTAATCTCTAAAACTGGGCAGTCCGTTCTGAGCTCCACTATGCCGCCATCGTTTATGCAATCTACAAGTGCATCGGTCACATCCATTGCCCTCATACTCTTAGGATAGACTCTCTGCCCTCTTTCAATTACAAGATCCAGCCCCAGGCCCTTGAAAAAATCCATCACGTCTGAAGAGGAAAAGCCGTAGAACGCGTTCTTAAGGAACTGGCTGTTAGGATGGACATGAACGCTGAATTCATCCCACATTCGGGCATTAGTAAGGTTGCAGCGGCCTTTTCCGGTGATGTTGATCTTGCGTCCGGGGCGGGTCATCTTCTCCAGCAGCATAACAGACGGCCTAGACTCGGCATTTTTGTACTGCTCTGTTATCCAGGCTGCTGCCATAAGGCCTGCTGCTCCGCCTCCAACTATTGCAAGATCGTAAACCATATCAGTCTTTAAGTCTGAAATAATAGACAAGTTCCCTGCCCGGGAAATATTTCTCAGCGATTTCCGGGTGGAAAATCTGAATCATATCCTTGAGGATTACATCTGGATGCAGAGCACCGCTTTCCCAGTAATCGCTTCCGCCATCGGCTGTTACACGGAGGGTGTTATTATACAGTTGCCCTTTGCCGAAAGCCGGTATCTGGCGGAACATTGCGTTCTCAGAAGAAATGTCGGATTTCCTGCAGGCCTGATTCAGATGAATCCACACGTCCGCATTCTTTGCCAGAGAGTACATTTGCTCAAAACTCTTCTGGGAGGAAAGGTTTTCACCTTCTTCCGCCCCCAGAATCTCTCCCCCTGCATCTGCCACAAGTTCAGCCATGTAGCTTGCCTTTCCGGGAACATACCAAATCCCTTTGAACGGCAGGTTCACAAGAACTTCCGTCTTGAGTTCCCCTTCCTTTTCCATCGCTGAGCGGCACAAATCCCTTGAAGCCTCGTACTCGCTCTTCTTTGCCAGGAAAATGGAATCTGCCAGTTCCCGTTTCCCCAGCAGACTCCCGAACAGCTTGATATACTCCAGCTTGCCCATCACGGAAGGCTCCAGGTAATCGTTGATGACTATCACCTTCCTTCCCAGATGGCGGAGCTTTTCTATGTAACTGTTGTCTGAGCCGGATATTCCGTAAGCCAGAACCACATCGCAGTCCAGATACAGGATTTTCTCGTAATCCGGAGAAGTCTCGGCACCCACGTCTGCAATAAGCCCTTCAGAGGCCATCGCTGAGTATAGGCTGTCATAAATGAACCTTACCCCGCTCACTCCCTTTACACTCTCGGCTTCCCCAAGTAACTTTATGTGAGGCAGATACGTGGTAGACATACAAATAAAGCCCTTAACCGGAACCCCTATTGCCATGGGATCAGAAGCCAGAATTGAAGTGCAGTCCCTTGGAACCAGGCGGTATTTCTCGGAGGCGGAGGCTTTATCCTGCCAGCTGCTGAAAGTCGTTACCGTATCTCCGTCTATGGAAAGGAATTCAGCAAAGGCGACCGCGTTGTCAGCAGCCGCCTTACCGTTTTTCGGTCCTTCCACACTCCGGCAAGAAGCCAGAAACAGTATGGCAACAAATATCAGGAACCGGGTCATAGCCTTACTTTACCTGCAGGCAAGCCAAAGCTATGGAATTCAGCTTGGTATCTATGCTGTCCGCCCTCGAAGAGAGTACGCAAGGAGCCAGGGCGCCGGCCACGAAGGCAGCGGTCCTTGTTCCAGGAACCAGCTGAGTGTTGGACTTGTAGAATACGTTTCCGCTCTCGATGTTAGGGAATACCATTCCGTCCACGTCTCCTGCAACCTCGCTCTTGAGCTTCTTGATTGCGGCAGCTTCCTTGCTCAGTGCAACATCCAGAGCCAGAGGGCCGTCCACAAGACCGTAAACCTGGCCGCGGTCGCTCATCTTGGATATCATGGCAGCCTCTACGCATGCAGGCATACCGTCCAGCATCTGCTCGGTTGCTGCAATCATGGCGATCTTTGGTTTCTCTACTCCCAGAGACTGGCATACGCCAACCACATATTTCAGAATAGCCTGTTTCTGCTTGAAGTCCGGCAGCGGAATCACTGCCATATCGCCGAATGTCAGGAACTTAGGATAGTTCGGATGCTGCATCACGGAAATGTGGCTCAGCACTGCCTTAGGTGGCAGAAGTCCCCATTCCTTGTTGAGAATACCCCTCATATACTTGTCGGTTGAGCAAAGGCCCTTCATAAGAACGTCAGCCCTCTTTTCGTGAACAGCTGTCACAGCCTCCTGAATTGCCTTTAGTTCTACTGGAACATCAACTATGCTGAACTTGTTGATGTCTATGTTTTCCTTTGCGCAAACAGCCTCTATCATCTTGCGGTCTCCGTAAAGGGTTGCCTCGCAGAATCCTGCGTCAACTGCCATGCTTGCAGCACATACGGAGTGGTCGTCTACACCCCATGCAACAGCCAGTCTCCTCTTGACGGTATTGGCCTTAAGGAGTTCGTATACTTCATCAAATGTCTTCATATTCTATTGTATTTTAAGATTTTACATTTTAACAAGCTTCATGGTGTCAGTTGCAATCACCAGTTCCTCGTTAGTGCATACAACAGCAACCTTGACCTTTGAATCCTTCTTGGTAAGGATGGCGGTCTTGCCCCTTAGTCCGGCATTGACTTCGTTGTCAAAGTCTACTCCCAGATAAGCGCATTTCTCACCGATATAAGCTCTTGTAAGAGGGTCATTCTCTCCGATTCCTCCCGTAAAGACAATCAGGTCAACGCCTCCCATAGCAGCTGAGAAGGCACCCACAAACTTCAGAAGTCCGTAACGGAAAATCTCCAGGGTGAGCTTAGCTCTCTTGTCTCCCTTTGCGGACGCCTCTTCCAGATCTCTGGCGTCTGAAGACACTCCGGAAACTCCCATAAAGCCGCTCTTCTTTGTCATGATGTTTTCCATCTCGTCTGCGGTCAAGTTGTATTTCTTCATTATGTAGGTTACTACTCCCGGATCCAGAGAACCGCATCTTGTTCCCATTATCAGACCATCTATAGTCTTGAGTCCCAAAGATGTATCTACAGCCCTTCCGTTCTTTACGGCGGTTACGCTGCTGCCGTTTCCAAGGTGGCAGGTGATGATCTTGGAATCGTTATAATCCAGGCCTGCCAGCTCTGCTCCAACCTTGGACACAAACCTGTGGCTGGTTCCGTGGAATCCGTATCTGCGGATCTTGTCCTTCTCGTAATACTCGTAAGGAAGACCGTATGTATAAGCGTAATTCGGTAATGTCTGCAGGAAAGAAGTATCGAACACAGCTACCTGAGGAACCTTAGGCAGAATGCTCTCTACCGCATTGATTCCCAGCAGTCCAGCCGGATTGTGAAGAGGTGCCAGAGGAGCGCACTTCTCAATGCCTTCCTTTACTCTCTGGTCTATGATGCAGCTCTGGGTAAAGTACTCTCCTCCATGCACAACCCTGTGTCCTACAGCCTCTATCTCATCCAGAGACCTGAGTACCCCGTGCTCCTTATCAACCAGCAGACCGAGCACGTCCTTGATGCCCTCTGTATGGTCTGCAACCCTCTTGTGCACCTTGAACTTGTCCGCTCCCGGAACAGAGTGGGTTATATCGCCTTCTTCCATTCCAATCCTCTCCACAAGGCCTTTGGCCAGCAGAGAATGTTCACTTTCGCTCTTCATATTCAGTACCTGGTACTTGATAGAAGAACTTCCGCAGTTTAAAACCAGAATAATCATATTTATTACGTTATTGTTTTATTAATGTATTCTCAGCGATTAAATGCCTTAATCGTACAAATTTAATAAAAATAGAGATATCTTTGTCTTAAACAACCAGGGTATGGAAAAGAAAGAGATTTATCTGGCTGGCGGCTGCTTCTGGGGAGTTGAGCATTTCTTCTCCCTGATTGAGGGTGTTGTGAGCGCAGAGGCCGGCTATGCCAACGGAAACGAGGAGTTTTGCGGAAATCCGGAAGGAAATGGCCCATCCTACAAGGAAGTTTATACGGACAGGACCGGATTTGCCGAGACTGTCAAGGTTGTCTATGACAGTGAGAAGATTTCTCTTGAAGAACTGATAAGGCTGTATTTCAAGATAATAGATCCATATTCCGTTAACCGTCAGGCTCACGATGTGGGAACAAGGTACAGGACCGGCATCTATTACACAGATCCTGAAGAACTTAGCGTCATAAAGCCTATCTATGACTCTCTTGAAAAGGAAAGCGGAAGGAAGTTTGCAGTAGAACTTTTACCGCTGAAGAACTTCTTCAAGGCGGAAGAATATCATCAGGAGTACCTGGACAAGAATCCGGGCGGCTACTGCCACCTGCCCTTGGAAATGTTCCGCTTTGCAAAGAACTACAAACCAGATAACAACAAAAAACTATAAGTATGAAAAGAGCATTTTTACTGGCGGTTGCAGCGCTGTTCTGCATAACCGCATTCTCCCAGACAAGGAAAGAACTGTATGACAGCCTGTCTCAGAGTTTCAAGGATGGGGACTCTGTCCAAACCGCCAAAATCATTGCGGATTGGGAAAGACTATACCCTAAGGACGCAGAACTTTACTCCGTTTACGCCAACCTGTATTACAGCAAGGCAATGAAAGAGGTTATGATAATTTCAAGGGAAAAGCCTGAAGATGAAGAATATATGGTTGGCCAGGATTCCCTGGGAAACGAGATCTATATGTACAGTATCGTTGACCTTGAAGACGACATGGTTGACAAAGCTGTCTCAAAGCTCGAAGAAGGAATAGCAAAATTCCCTGACAGACTGGATTTCCGGTTCGGTCTGGCTCACATTCTTTTAGAAACTGAAAGGCATCAGGAAATGGTTGACGCCCTGGGCAAAATCGTTGAAAGGTCCCGTGAAAACGGAAATAAATGGACCTGGACCCTGGACGAAAAATGGGACGGCGGGGAAGACGGACTTATGTCGTCTTTACAGGCTTATTTCAACGATTTGAACAATGTACCAGACGGGATGGAACGTGCAGAGTCATACGTGAACAAGGTGCTGCAGTACTATCCGAAAAATATCATGTTCCTCAACGACAAGGCAATTTTCGCATACGAACGCGGAGATATGGACGGGGCACTTAAAGAACTGTTGAATATTCACCAGATTGCCCCGAATGACGCTGTAGTGATAAACAATATCGCTTACATATACGAGAGCAAGAAAGACAAGGCAAACGCCCTGAAATACTATAAGTTACTGGAAAAGATCGGAGACGAATACTATACTCCTCTGGCCAAGAAAGCCATCGCTGAGCTGGAAAAATAAATATGGCAAGCATTCATAAAAAAGGCCTCAAATTCTGGATCAGCATTGTTTGCCTGGGCTGTGCTGTTTTCCTCAGCGATGGAAAAGCTGTTGCGGGGGAAAGGGTTATTTACCACGTTGTGACCACAGTGTGCGAGAATTCCTCCAACGCCGTGACAGTCAACTACCATTGCGCCAACCCTTCTAGCTATGTGCTTTACACAAAAGCATCTGACAAACTTTTTGGAGATGCGGAGAAAGTGGAGCCAGCCTGCACCTTGTGGAGTACCAGAGGAATTGAGAAAACCGCAAAGGAAACATCTTTTTACACACAGGAGCGCTATGTCTGCATCGCTGAGCTTTCAGGCCTTGAGCCAGACACAAAATACATATACAAGATAGTTTCCGAAGGTTTTGAGTCCATGGTTTATTCCTTTGTAACTGCCGGTAAAAGAGGCAAATGGAACTTTGTTGCCTTTACAGATTTCCAGCACCGCAGGAACAGTGAGACCCTTCCGCTCATAAAGAGCATGAAAGAAATAGCGCATCCCGCACTGGTTATATGCAGCGGAGATATGGTGGATGTGGCCGGCAAGGAAGACGGATGGGACTGGATTCTGGACAATGACATCTTCTGCGATTTTGTGTATGCAGCCTCTCCGGGAGACCACGAATACTGGGCGGATGACAGCGGCAGGAAGTATCCGCAGTACGACAAGGCGCATACCTTCAACCACCTGTTCAAATTCCCGGGGAATGGTGCGCCTATGAGCATGAACACCACCTACTGGTTCCGCTACAACAATGTGCTTTTTGTGGCTCTGGACATGAACAATTCCAATGTGGCAACAGGACCTAGATTCGAGGATCAGGTGAAATGGTTTGAAAAGACTCTTGACTCTCTAAAGGGCACATACCAGTATCTTGTTGTCTATGAGCACAAATCAATTTACGGCTCAAGCAAGATTGATGCTGTGGTGGCAGCCAGACTCAGGCCTCAGTGGGCTCCGGTTTTCAAGAAATACGGTGTGGATCTTGTTCTGAGCGGACACGACCATATCTACTCCAGAACCAGCCAGATAGACGGCACATACTACCTGGATATGGGATCCAGCGGAGACAAGAGAAGAGCTCTTGATGAATCTGTTGCCCAGGGAGACGGAATCCACGAGAAAGTCCTGGACCTCAAGGGTGATGCCCTGTGCTGCGGGAGTAACATCAAGGTAAGCAGCCGGAAGATGAAGATTACCGTATATAACCAGTATAAACAAGTTGTGGATTCATTCACAATAAAGGCCAAAAGAAAAAGCTCTCAGCGGGATAATCGCAGAGAGCAGCCTTTCTATCCAAGCACCTTTGTGGGAGGGGGCGCCGGTATAAACTTCTAGACCTTACTTTGCCGGATGGAAATACATTCCGTCCCACTCGAAGAGGACTTCCTTGTGGGTTGATGGAGTGTTGATTATGGCCTTAAGAGTCTTGCCTGTCCTTGGAAGGGCAAATGTAATGACAGGGCGCTCGTCTATGAACTTGTGATACTCCTCCTCTGTCATGTTTTTCCTCTTGCCGTTCAGTTCCGCAAAATAAGTCTTGTTATCTGCATCATAACCGCTTATCTCGCTCTCCCTTCCGGTCTTCACTACTATTCCTATATCTTCTCCTGTGTTGGAAACCATAGTCATACGGCGCTTGGCGTTATTGTACACATAGAAAGAAATTCCGCAATACTGGCCTTCAATCCACCTTCCGTCAGACCAAAGATCGTTTGAGAAAGCCACAAGCTTGTGCTTTCCGTCCGAGCAGTTCCAGTAACAGATTTCTGTTTTGCTGTAACTCTTTGAATAACTGTCGTCTGTATGATCCTTGAAACAGACATAGCCGTTGCGGATATCCACAATAACGGTATCTCCCTTTTCCTGAGGCTTTC
>JAFZMA010000059.1 GCA_017551215.1 Bacteroidales bacterium
CAGTTTGATTGCTAGCTCTTTGCAGGGCACCTTCGCCGGCCTAACCTTTACCGAACATTTAGTTTTTGGTAAAGGTTAATTGTTTGGACCGCTTCTTTAACATCGTGGACGCGGAGGATGGTGGCGCCTTTCTGCAAAGCCCTGAAGTTCAGCACGCAGGTGGCAGGCAGACTCTCTTCCGGCGTTATTCCCAGCAGCCTGTAAATCATGGACTTCCTTGAAAGCCCCACCAATACGGTTTTTGCAATTTGTGTAAGTTCGTCAAGAAGCTCCAGCAGTTCATAGTTCTGTTCAACGGTCTTGGCAAAGCCAAATCCCGGATCCAGAATCCAGTCTTCTATCCCAAACTTTTCCGCTTTCTCCGCAAATGCTTCAAAGTACCGTTTTACCTCAGTTACAACACCGTCCGGATAATCCGTAAGAGACTGCATTGTGTCAGGAGTTCCGCGCTTGTGCATAGCCACGTAGGTAAGCCCCAGTTCCGCAACGGAAGAAAGCATTTCAGGGTCATCCTCTCCGGCGGAAATGTCGTTGACAATTATTGGCCCGAGTATATCGCAGGCTTTTCTTGCGATTTCGCTTCTGAAAGTGTCTATGGAGATTTCCGGAACTGTTTTTCCATTGCAGAATCTTTCAGAAGCCACTTCCGCCAGCCTTTCAAGAGGCTTCTCCAGGTATTTCCACTCCTGGGCCCCGCTTACCGGAGTGCTTCCAGGACGGGTGGAGCAAGCGCCGATGTCTATAATATCCGCCCCATCCTCAATCATTTGCAGATAGGCTTTCTCAACATCTTCAACGGTTATCTTGCGACTATTCCCGTAGAAAGACTCGTTGTTGATGTTTATGATTCCCATCACTTTTATGGAGCTCAACTGCTTCTCTTGGGCAGGGGATATGTTCTTTGCTTTGCTCATAGACTTTTATGCTTCCGGCACAAAGATAATCTATGCCGCAATGTAATGCAACATGAACATATGCCGCAATGAAACATATATGAACGGCTGTTTCTAGATGAATATCTTTCAATGTGGTTTCTCTTGCATTTATTCCATACGAGAATAGTAGCCCCGATATGTATAGAACAGTTTTTATTTTGTAATTTTGGGTCTGATAGTATTGAATACTTTATGCTGATAGTTATAGAAGGACTGGACGGTGCCGGAAAGAGCACCCAGGTCAAAAAGCTCAAGGAATACATCGTTGAAAAAGGATATGATCTGGAATATCTCCATTTCCCAAGGTACGAGGCCCCCGTTTACGGAGATCTGATAGGGGAGTTTCTGCGTGGAGGCTTTGGAGACTTGAACCAGGTTCACCCAAAGTTGGTGGCGCTGCTATATGCGCTTGACAGACAAGACGCTGCGTCATCGCTGAGGAAAGCCCTGAAAGAGGGGAAGACAGTTCTTCTTGACAGGTACGTGTATTCCAATATTGCCTATCAGTGTTCCAAGATAACAGACCCTGAAGAGAGGGAGAGGCTCCGCAGCTGGATTTTCTCCCTGGAGTATGAGTTCTACAAGATTCCGCGGCCGGACGTGAACATTTACCTTAACGTGCCGCTGGACTTCATAGCTTCCCGTCTGGCTTCTTCCCGTAGCCAGGACAGTGACCGCGATTACCTTAACGGGCAGAGAGATATCCACGAGGAGAGAATAAGTTTCCAGGAAGGCGTTAGAAAGATGTACCTGGAGGAGTGTGAGCGGGACTCTGATTTCCAGAAAGTTGAATGTATGGCAGAGGACGGCTCCATGCTTCCTCCGGACGAGATATTTGAACTCATAAAGGAGAAGCTTCCGCTGTAAAGGATTGTTTTGAACTTGACCGCAGTAACGTAACATAGTTGGTGGAATTCAAATTTTCAATGGAAATGTTCTGGAAGTTGTTGAGGAAAGCGGCCCGATACCTGGTGGGAATCGTGTTCATCGCTTCGGGATTCCTGAAGGGAGTGGACCCGGTTGGCACATCGCTGAAGGTAAAGGAATACTTCCATGCTTTTCTGGGGATGGATCCGGGGCATTTGGCTCTGTGGCTGGGGGTTGCGCTGTGCGCTGTGGAGTTTCTGACGGGAGTCTGCATTCTCAAGGTCATCAAGTTCCGTTTCTTTTCCCTGATTGCGTTTCTGATGAGCCTGTTCTTTGCGGGAGTAACCCTGTACTCCGCTGTTACAGGGAAGGTTGCGGACTGCGGGTGCTTTGGAGACGTTATTCATCTGGAGCCATGGCCGTCTTTCTACAAGAACATTGCGCTGGTGGTTCTTACTGTGTACCTCTACAGCCAAAGGCACAGGGCCCGGCCTATAGCAGGCAATCTTTGGGAGTGGGCGTTTATGCTGGGCTATGCTATATTCATCGTGGGTCTGGCTGCTTATTCCATGAGGGAACTTCCTCCGGCAGACTTGTCTGATTTCCGTCCGGGAAGAGACCTCTTCAAGGGAGATTCCACAGCCCTTGTCAAGTACAAGACGGAGATAATCTATTCCAAGGATGGTGTGCGCAAATCTTTCAGCCTCAATCATCTGCCGGATTCTACCTGGACATACGAGGAAACTGTTTCCACGATTGTGGAGGGAAGCGAGAAGGTTGCCAGACAAATGCCTTTCATCCTAAAAGACGCTAGTGGAGAGGATGTTACAGAGTCGGTTCTGAAAACCGAAAGCCCTCTTGTTTTCATCTCCTTCTACGATGCAGAGGGCATAACTAGAGAAGATTTGGGCAAACTCAAGAATCTCGGCGATTCTTTAAGCCAAGGAACGTCACTGCTGAGTTATGCCGGAAGCACTTTGAGATCCGATGATGCAACAAACATTCAACGCTCAGGCAATGCGGCAAGTGCTCTGGGTTTAATTGATTCATTCTCTTCATCCAGTCTGGGTGCAAAGGTTTATGTGCTGAGCGCAATGACAGAGGTCGAAACTCTTAGGAGCCTCCAGCCTATCGCCGATGCTATTGAAAATGAAGCTATTTCAGACGTGTTCTCCTCCTCTTACACGCAAAGGAGCCTGCCTTTCAGCATTGTTTATTCGGATTTCAAATCTGTAATTACGTTCAACCGTTCCAACGGCGGAGCCACCTACGTGAATAAGGGTATCATAGTCAAGAAATGGAGCGCCGCTCAGTACACGAACAGGAAAATCATCTCCGCCATAACCAGGAATCCTTACATGCTGACAAAGGGCAGCGAGGAACACTCCCGCCTCTTCCTGATAGTCTCTCTGGCGATAATCATTGGTATGGTGCTGATAATAAGATTCATATCAAAAGCCCTCTACAAGACTGTCAAAGGCACCGTAGACGTGCTTGAGAAAATCGGTGAAGATGATTCTGCCTAAGACTGTGCGGCCGTAGCAGTACAGGTTTTTTCAAGACAAATAGATATTAAACATTTATATATGAGGAATAACGGGTTCTTTCGTGCGCTGAATAATAATCAAGCAGCTTCTCTATTCTCTAGAATTTGCGTTCTGCTGGCCGTATGCATAGTAGCTGTAATTTTGTCATCCTGCGGAGTTTCCAAAAATGCGGTTGAGGTTTCTGAGGCTCAATCCGTTGCAGCTTCTGAGGCTCAGTCCGTTTCAGCTTCTCACATTTATGGAAGTTCCTTCGACAAGTTGCCGGCAGTCTATTTCAGATACATTCCGGCAGAGGGAATAAGCGCCGATTCAAAGATCAAGTTCAGCGAGAATTCCCCGGCCAAAGGACTAAAGGTGCTCAATTATCATTTTGAGTCGGTCTATGGAGCTCCTCAAGATGTTTCAATAATAGAGATAGATCCGCGCAAGTACAGGTTCAAGGTGGTGGACCACAAGGGATTGAAAAGGACTTCCGCCGTTGCGGAGGAAGCTGGAGCAGTTGCCGCAATGAACGGAACGTTCTACGACATGAAGAAAGGCGGTAGCGTATGCTATCTCCAGATAGACGATCAGGTGGCAGATACCACAAAGGGGAGCGATATGCGCCTCAGGGCAAACGGAGCTGTAGTCATCAGAAAGGGGAATCTGTCCGTGGAGCCTTGGAGTCCGGAGAAGGAAATCTTGTACAAAGAGTGCTTCTTGAAGGACTTTAAGCGTTCTCAGAACAAGAATATTTCCGTGATGGCCACTATGCCGCTTCTGATTAAGGATGGATATGCCGTTGAACTCATTTACTACAAGGGCTTTTCAGACAAGCGCCATCCTCGCAGCGTGGTCTTTGAGAAGGATGGCAAGATTTGCCTGATGGTGATAGACGGCCGCAGCAAGGGCAATGCCTCCGGAATGACTCTGGATGAAGTCCAGCGATACCTCCAGTCCATGGATAACGGAAAGGGTTGCCAGAATGCCGTGAACCTGGACGGCGGCGGCTCCTCCACCTTATGGATCAAGCCTAGCTCCCAGTACACAAACACCCAAGCCACCACAGCTCAAACCCCATCCGCTCAATCCCAGTCTGCTCAAACTCCGTCCTCTCAAACCCCATCCACTCAAACTCAGTCTGGGGTTGTAAATCATCCGTCAGACAACGGCAAGTTTGACCATAAGGGAGAAAGGCGTGTTGCCAACTCCATCATAGTGGTTGCCAAGTAAAACCCCCTGCAGGCTATATTGCTGATACTCAGCGATATAAATAAATGAACCTATCCGTTTTAGGGTAGGTTCATTCACGTAATATGCTGAATCACAGCAACTTGTCTTGCAGGGCGTCGTGCGTAGCTAGTCTTGCAGATCTCTCGTACGGGATTAGTCTTTCAGGCCTAGAGGGTGCGTTTGATTTCCTCTATCTTGTAGGCCTCAATAACGTCGCCTTCCTTGATGTCGTTGAAGTTCTCAACACCAACACCGCAGTCGTAGCCGGCGGCAACCTCCTTGACGTCATCCTTGCCTCTCTTGAGTGATGCAAGAACGCCTTCCTTGATAACGATACCGTCTCGGATGACTCTGATCTTGGCGGTTCTGGTAATCTTGCCCTCCTTGACCATACAGCCGGCGATTGTTCCCACCTTGGAAATCTTGAATGTC
>JAFZMA010000060.1 GCA_017551215.1 Bacteroidales bacterium
ATCCAGATAGTCAACGACAACGGTGGATTGACCCTTATACCAGAGTCACATATAAAGTTCATAGCGCCAAGCCAGCAAAGCTGTATAAAGCCAATCGTTGAACCGGGTATAAAAAGAACAATAGCCCTTGCTATTCGCAGGGACTATGTCCATGAGGCTATGCTAAACGTTGTCCTTAAAGCACTTAAGACCATTGTTCCGGCCAGGCTTCTGGAAAGCGTTGTCAAGAAAGATTACCTGAAACTTTGATTATTTCATCTGTTCGGCGAGGACTTTTTCAAGATCCTTGCGGTTCATCTTGCCGTCTATGCAGATGAATGTGGTCTCGTCATTTTCCAGGGCGAGCATCACAAAGCTGTTGACAGTTTTCTCGTCTCCGAGAGTGTACATCCGCATTGTCTGCCCGTTATCCTTGGCTTCCATCAAAAGCTCATACTTGCCGGAGGAAATGAACTTCTTCACTTCAGATTCGAGAGCTGAATTTATCGACTGATTGTGGCTGTCTATCACATACATTCCTGTAAGTGTGGATATTACAGGTGTAAGATCAACCTTTCCGTCTTCCGTGTCTGCGGAGATTTCAGGGAGCTTGCCAATCAGGCGGAACATTGCAGGAGATATGTAAACAGCGCTTACATCTTTTGCATCTGAGTATTTCTGGTATATGCTCTTGCCATCCTGGGCAAAAGAGGTTATTGTCATAAGCAGCAGTGCTGCAAGGATTGCTATGCGTTTCATTGTCTGTTGATTTTTCTGATTATTGATGCTGGCTTTCCTATTTCGCTTGTAGCTTCATAAGCCATTTCCGAAGCTTTGCTCATTTTAACTGAAATCCTTTCAAAAGTCTTTTCCACCTCGGCGTATGCCAGGCGAGGATCATCGAAAGTATCCTTAAGTTCACTTTGAGCCGGATTGTGAAGGAAGACTGCGGCAACGGTGCAGGCGACAGCAACGGCAAGGCCTGTTATCCATCTGGTCCTCAGCGATACAACCGGAACATCAGCCTTTTCCGCCTCTTCTGCAATCTTCTGGGAAAGCAGAGCCTCGGCGATGCGGTTTTCCAGCCCTTCCGCAACTGGAACGCTACTGTCATCAGCCATTTTCATAAGCTCCTCCACTTCCATCATCTCTATGTCTTCTATTCTTTTCATATCCTGTTTTTCAAAGTTTTTCTTGCTCTTGAAAGCATTACTCTTATTGTTAGATAATTGAGTTTGGTGATCTCCGATATCTGGTCGTATGTCTTTCCTTCCACCAGGCGGAGAACAAGAATCTGCCTTTGCCTCTCCGGAAGTGACTTGACTGCCGCCAGTACCTTTTCCAGCCTCTCCCTGGAGTCTATCCTCTCGTCCTGAGGAACCTCCTCTTCATTCTCCGGAAGAAATGCCGGGTGAACCTCCTTTCTGGAAGAACGTATGCGGTCTATGCAGATATTCTTCAGAATCAGGGTGCAATAGGCCATCGGATTTCTGACGGAATCCAGAGCGTCCCTCATTTTCCAGAGTTTCAGGAACAGGTCCTGGACTGCATCTTCCGCCTCCTGACGGCTTTCAAGGATATAATACGCAATCCTGTATAGTCCGGATGAAAGGCTCAGATAATCACTATGGAAAACACTCTCAGTCATTTGCTACTGCCTTGGAAATCTCGTCAAGGTTGAAAGAGCCAACCAGATAGATAAAGGTCCCTTCTGTCGGAGCGAACATAACCACATCGGAGACCTTCCCGGTCTTCTCGCTATAAGTACCGTATATTCGCATGGTTTCACCTTCATCCTTAGCTTCCATCAGAAGATCCGCTCCCTTGAGCAATTTCTCCAGTTTGCCGTTGATTGTGGTTTTGAGCTCCGGGCTGGCATCCTCGTATGATAAAACGGTAAGTCCCTTTATGCCCTTAAGAACCATGAGGGCATCTTTGGCATCCTTGTCGTTCACACTTGAAAGGGATGCTAATCCCTTAACAAGAGCAGTTCCCAGATAACCCAGTTCTACAACCTCAACTCCTTGTTTGTTACGATAATGAGAAACTATCGAAGATACTTTCGCTTTACTAACCTTTCCTCCCGGATCTACGGCGAATGTCATCACCGGAACCAGAAGCACTGCCAACATTATTATTGCCTTTTTCATAATCTTTTGCTTTTAACGGGGTGCGCGCATCCCCTTTCCGCTAATACAGACGGACAACATGAAAAAATGTTAACGCCACGGTTCAAAAATTATTTGACCCTCAGTTTGCGACCTACCTTAAGAACTGTTTTCTTTGTAATGCCGTTCAGCTTGCACAGCTTGTCAACGGTTGTCTTGTAATGACGGGCTATTCCGTAAAGCGTATCTCCGTTTCTTACAGTATGATACTTGACAGTTTCCTCCCTTGGAATGTCTGCCGGCTGGACAGTCTGGACTGGCTTGCTCTCCTTTGTTATCTGAGGAATCCTGGTTCCTTCATTGCTGACAGTGCGCCATTTGCCGTTTCCGTCCAGAATTATTGTTATGGAAGAATCCGGCTGAGTCATCCTGCCGTCTGCATCTATGTAGAACCAGCGCCCGCTTTCCAGCAGAACTACCTGACGGTCAGCAGCTGATGCCTCTACATAAACTGTATCCTGAGGCTCGGCGATACCATCGGAAGACCTTGGAATACCGCCAGGAACAATATCCGGAAGCACTCTCCTTGCACCCAGAAACCTCTCCCTGTAATAGGTCTCGCTATAATTGGAAATTGTGATTCCTTTCTTTGTAGAAGCGTGAATGAACCTGAAATCCGTGCCCGTGCTGTCTACCAGTTCTATGAAAATGCCAGCGTGTCCAACCTCCCTTTTATTCCTTCTGGAACCGAATATCAGGATGTCTCCCTTCTGAAGATTTCGGAAACTGCCCTCCACAGGCCTTCCGTCCGTAGACTGGTCCTTGGAACTTCTGGACAGCTTGAAACCGAACTTGTTATACACATAGCAGGTAAAGCCTGTGCAGTCGAAACTCTTTGGACCATTCGCCCCATATTTATATCTGATTCCAAGATGCCTGTACGCCTCCTCCATTATCTTGTCCGCGAGTTCCGCGGTGCTGACATACAGGCTGTCGTGATGGATCTGGGGAATTGTGTTCTCCTGGGCAGACAGACTGCCTGCAAAAAGGCACAGGAACAGAAATATGAATGGTATCTTGCGCATAATCACTTGTATTCTACTTCAAAAATATCCACGGCATTGCCACCGCCGTTGCTTCTTCCCTGGGAAGTAGTAAAGAGATATTTCCCGTCATCTGAAATATCCAGGCCCACAGGATATGAGTCAGCAGGAAGCGTGCCAAGAAGTTTCATAGCCGCTGCATCAACCACCGCAAGGCAGCTGGAAGCGTTGCAGGCCACAAAGATGTAATCCCCTTTAGGAGAAATGTTTATGGTTCTGGCACCGGCTGGAACCTTACAGCTCTGCCATCCGGTAACGTTAACTGTTTTAACTTTGTTTCCATCCAAAGTGCGGACCTTGCCAAGGAAAACATCCACAGGCATCCTTAACACATATCCGTATTTGTTGATGCTGACATAGAGGATTCCGTCCTTTATAAGAAGGTGCCTGAGATTGGACATCATTCCCACGGCCCTTCCCAGATACTTCATTTCTTCAAGATCTATGACAGCAATACCTCCGCTTCCTCCCATGCAGCCCACCAAAAGGTAACGGCAATCTTCCGTAAACACCGTTCCCCTAAGGCAGTAACCGCTATGAACATCTCTGTCCACCTTGGCTGTCTGGCTGAAATTCAGGTTCAACTTGTAGTCCACAACCAGGCAGTTAATGTACTTCCAGTCATTCGGATTCTGGGAAGAAATGTCCATAAGCCCCACGGTGTTTTCTCCCCAATGGGTTACAGCCAGCATCTTACCGTCCGGAGAAGTGGCAACCATCTTAGGGAGCGCTCCGGTCTCGAACAGGCGTATTATACTGTCTTTCTGGGTATCAATCACCGCCATGGCAGAAGGCTCCTGGGCATTTATGTCGTAACTGCGGCGGTAGTACGGAATCCAGAGATAACGTCCCCTATGCGAGAATGTACTCTCCACCGGCTTTCCCGTAAAGGAATCCGGATTCTTGTAATCGTGACGGAATTTATACAGGCCGCTTGAAGGCGCCCAAAGCGCTTTGTCCGCAGAAGTGAAAGTATGGTCTATTACCTTGATTTTCCTGTTAGTTGCAAAATCATACACAACCGTTTTTCCACCTTCCAGAGAGTTGACGTAGTATTTCTTTCCGTTAGGATGTATGTTCACCGATTTTGGACTGTTAATGTCCTTGTCCAGAGTTGCTGTATCCCTGAAATTGAACTGCTGCTTCCTGTTTATGAAAGTAACCTTTATCTTATCACACGAAAAAGAGGCCCCTTTCTTGGGATGTACAATACTCTGAGCTCCAGCCATACTTCCTGCAAGAAGTAATGCAATCAGGAGCATATATCTGGACATATTCTGCATAATCATAATGATACTTAACCCTTCAAATTTAGGAAAGATTTGCTTACTTGAGGTATACTGCGGTGGAGGATTGGTTGCAACTGCACATGTCTGAAGGAGTTCCTGCGAATGTTATCAGTCCTCCGTCTTCTCCGGCTCCAGGACCGAGCTCTATCACATAGTCTGCAGCCTTGATTACATCTATATTGTGCTCTATCACGTATATGGTGTTACCCTGGTCAACCATCCTGTCAAACAGGGCTACCAGAGACGCAACGTCCTTTGGATGAAGGCCGTCCGTAGGCTCATCTATGATGAAGATTTTTCCCTTCTCCTTAAGGTAGGATGCAATCTTCAGCCTCTGGAGCTCTCCTCCTGACAATGTAGACAGAGCCTGGTTTAAATGAAGGTAACCGAGTCCGACATCCATCATCGGGAGGAGTCTTTCCTCTACCTTGCTTCCCCTGAAAAACTCGCAGGCCTTCCTTACGGAAAGGTCCATCACCTGAGCAATATTCAGCCTCTGGTGCGTCTGAGGGCTCTCAAATGTATATTCCAGAGCTTCAGGCGAATAGCGAAGCCCTCTGCAAGCCTCGCAGACGGTCTCTATGCTGTCCATAAAGGCCATCTCTGCAACCACAACACCCTTGCCTCCGCACACAGGGCAGGCTCCCTTGCCATTGAAAGCAAAGAAAGTTTCCGCCTTGCCGTTGACCTTTGCGAACATCTTTCGTATTAGGTCCGCCACATCCATATAGGTTGCCGGAGTGCTTCTGAGACTTATGCCTATGCCTTTCTGGCTTATGTATATCATATCATCCCCGCCCCTGGCGTTGCAGAAAGCTTCCATAAGAGAGCTCTTGCCGCTTCCGGCAACGCCTGCCACAACGCAGAACACATTGAGTGGCAGATTAATGGATACATTCTTAAGATTGTGGTGCGTGGTGTTTTCCAGAGAAAAGAAACTCTCAGGAAGCCTTACGGATTCCTTGAATGAAGACTTTGCGGAAAGCATCCTTCCAGTATCTGTACCGCATGAAAGTAGTTCCGGATAAGATCCTTCAAAGATGATTTCTCCACCCTCGGAGCCAGGGCCAGGGCCCATATCCACAATATGGTCCGCAATGCCTATCATCTCCCTGTGATGCTCCACCAGAAGCACAGTGTTTCCGGCATCGCGGAGCCTTCTGACAGAGTGCTTCATCCTCTCTATATCCTTGTTGTGCAGGCCAATGCTAGGCTCGTCCAGCACATACATCACATCTGAGAGGGAGGAGTTTATATACTTTGCTATCTTGCATCGCTGAGCCTCACCTCCGGAAAGGGTTCCAATCGGGCGATCCAGGCTTATATAGCCAAGCCCTATCTCTTCCAGAGCCGTAAGGCGGGCCCCAATCGCAGCCTTCAGGTCTTCTGCCAAAGGGTCTGATATTGAGGCAATCCAGCGGTTGAGTTTCCTTATGGAAAGAGCTGTTGCCTCTGCGATATTCAGCCCCTCTATCCGGCAGCTCAGTATTTTCTTGTTAAGGCGGGTTCCTCCGCAGTCCGGGCAGACACCCATCTTCAACATGGGATTGAGGACGGCACTGTGCAAAAGCCCCTCCTCTGAGTTTATGATGCTGCGGTACATCCTGGGAATCAGGCCCTCATACTTGGCAGTCCTCGGCCAGTTGGAAGGCGGATTCTTGAGGCGTATCTGCGGGGAATTCAGGAAAAGGTCCAGCTCCTCCGGACTGTAGTCCTTAATCTTCTTGTCCAGGTCGAACAGTCCGCTGTGAGCGTATCTTATCCAGCGCCATCCGCCCTTGTGAAAGGCAATGTAATGGATCGTATCCTCGTCATTGAGGCTCTTGTCAAAGTCCACCAGCTTGTGGATGTCCAGTTCCCGGATTTCCCCAAGGCCGGCGCAACGCGGGCAGCTACCATCAGGATGGTTGAATGAAAAACTTTCCGCATAGCCTACAAAAGGCTTCCCCACCCTTGAGAAAAGCAATCTCAGAAGAGAATAGATATCCGTGTAAGTGCCTACTGTTGAACGGGAATTGGAGGCAGGCTTTTTCTGGTCAATCACTATTGCAATAGGAAGATTCTCCACACTGTCCACGTGTGGCCTTCCGTAC
>JAFZMA010000061.1 GCA_017551215.1 Bacteroidales bacterium
GCAAGAAATGAAGAAACCGCGAAACATATTGGTAATACGGCTATCTGCGATGGGAGACGTAGCCATTTCAGCTCCTTTGGTAAAGGAATACGCCCTCCGCAATCCGGACAGGGAATTCTTTATGATGAGCCAGCCGGCTTATTCGGTTCTGTTCTCCGGCGTGGACAATCTTCATTTCATAGCGGCAGACATAAACCGCTCTTCTCCCAACTATTGCGGAAGTCCAGGAGGTCTCTGGCGAATGGCCTCCCTGGTTGCACACAAGTACAGAATAAAGGATATAGCGGATATTCACGGAGTCATAAGAAGCCGCGCCATAGGCCTTTACGCAAGAATTATGACTTTCTTTGCGGGGGTCAGATACAAGCGTATAGACAAGCGCCGCAAAGAGAGGGAAAAGCTCTGCCGTGAAGAAGACAAGGTATTCGCTCCCATCACCCGCAGCCAGAGATGTATGGAAGAGGTCTTTGTGGCTTTGGGCCTTAAAGACTTGGGCTTTGCCCTCAAGGAAGAGACACTGGCGGCCAAGAAGAAAGATTCTCCGGTTGCAAGGATAGGCGTGGCTCCGTTTGCAAAGCATCCTGGAAAACAGTATCCTCTTCATCTGACAGAGGCGATTATCAAGATTCTGAGTGGAAGGGAAGACACTGAGATTTACCTTTACGGCGGAGGAGAAACGGAAATACGGATAATGGGGGAATGGGCTAAAAAATACCCTCATACGGTTTTGGCGTCCGGAAAAAACGACCTGGCCAGAGAACTTTCTTCCATGGCGGAACTGGATGTGATGCTGAGTATGGATTCAGCAAACATGCACCTTGCGTCCCTGGCCGGAACTCCTGTGGTTTCAGTCTGGGGAGCCACTCATCCTTATGCAGGTTTCTATGATGGAGGCAGAGCGGAGACAACGCCGTTCAGGTAGACCTTCATTGCCGCCCTTGTTCCGTATTCGGCGCAGAGCCTTGCCGCCGTGGGGATTATGCCTGCCTTAACCGGATAACCCCGCAAATGGTGGTTAATAGAATAGACACAGTTCTCCACTCCAATTTATAATGAAAAAAATTCTGTTAGCTACCATTTTAATGTTCTCCTGTTTGTGGGCAAAAGCCCAGAAACTTGATTACAACGTGGCTCTGGAATACGTGTTCGCAGACTATGAGTACAATGCTTCCCACAGCCAGATGGACAAGTCCCACACCGTTCATGCCGTCAGGGTCACGCCGGAGGCCGGCCTGTATCTGGAACAGAGCCCTTCCGCATTCCACAGGCTGAGGCTGGGAGTGGACATTTTCCGCCTGTTCGGAGAAGGTGTGGAAAACAAGGGGCTGTTCAAGGAAATGATATTCTACTACAATGCAGACGCTTTTCTTGGAAACGGAAGCCATTTCGAGGCATACGCAGGCAGTTTTCCCCGTCGATACGGAAACCGGAGCGCCTATCTCTTTACGGTTTACACAAGCGATGAGGTTTTTCTTGACCCTAACATAGAGGGTTTCATGCTCAAGTACGACAATCCCGGAAAAGTCTCTGCGGAGTTTATTCTTGACTGGTGCGGAATGAGAGGAGATGAGAATAATCCCCGTCGCCGGGAAAAAATCCGCATACTTAGCAGCGGGCGCTGGGCTCTGGCAGACAGGCTGGATTTGGGCTGGACATCTTCCTTCTTTCATTACTCCATTTCACATGTCAGCGAGAATGTGGTTGACAATTATATGGTTAATCCACGTCTGGAATGGAGTCCTGCAACCAGTCTTCAAGAGTGCAGAATCGAGGCTGGCGCATTGGTCGGGTATCACAGAGACAGGATAGTTTCCCACGATTTCAAGGTTCCGGCTGGTTTTTATTCCAGAATGGTTGTGGGAAAGTGGAATGTTTTTCTGGATAACCGGTTATACTGCGGAGGAGACCAGATGCCTTATTTTGACAATTCCTGGGATGGAGAGGAATATGGCCTGAATGTTTACAAGGCCGAGCTAGGATTGCATTTCCAGGGAAGAGACTATGGATGGGCAGACTGGTTCACAATAAGATACAATCCCCAGATTACCAGATGGCTGAAAGGTGAATTCGCGGCTATGACCAATTTGGGTTCAAAATGCAGGCAAGAAACCAAAAGTTACAACATCCTCCATGGATGGCGTTTTTCCCTGCGCCTGACGATGGATCTGGACTGCCTGCGCCCCCGTCCGAAGGCGCAGGAAATCCGATAACCCTTACTGATTCTCCACCACGGTTATGCGGGTGGATTTTGTATGGGCAGTAAACTCAGGAGCGTATGCGCACTGGAGGTTTGCGAGTCCGCATTCGTATTCTCCCGGACGGCTTGC
>JAFZMA010000062.1 GCA_017551215.1 Bacteroidales bacterium
CATCGCTGAGCATAACAGGAATGTTCCTGTAGACAAAATCTGTTATTCCGGCATATTTCTCAAAGTCTATCTGAGACTCTACAGAGGCTATGCGGCTCTTGCCGGATTCTTCCAGTATCTTCCCGGAAAAAGTGTCCACGGCATCTGTCAAAGACTCCTCGGAAGAAAGGCTGTCCTTCAGGCGGAACATGGCCACAATCCTCTGGCCTCCAGAGATATCCTGATATAAAGCTATGGCTTTCTGCTGGTTGCCGCTTGCCGGAAGGAAATCCCAGATATTCTCGTTGTACTTGAGAGAGGCGGTCATCAGAACAAGGATGCACATAATGGCAGCCAGAACTCCCATGCACAATCCTCTCCTTTTACGGAGGAATTCAAAGATATTCAGAAAGAAATCCGCCATGATAAACTCTTAACTCATATACTTTTTGACAGATTTTTCAAGGTCGTTGTAGAAGGCGACCTCGCTCTCTCCTATGCTCTGGAGCAAATCTCCCAGATCGTCGTAAGTGAAAGTCTCTCCCTTGCGCTTCTTGAACATTCTGGACGCCTTGTAGGAAAACTCCCTCCACCTGTCTCCGATTTCCGTAATCCTCCTGGAATAATCATTAAGCTCAGCGATGCCGGATTTCTGCGCAGCCTCCTGAAGGAAAGCCCCGTACAGGAACCGGAATCCCGCTCCGCCTGTCCCTATTTCCTCCAGCATGCGCACCACCTGCGCAAGATTCATCAGAGCCTTGTGGCTCCCCATCTTCTTCTCCCAAGTCCTTATCCTCTTGGAGAGATAGAAAATACCCCTTGTTCCAACGTATTTTACAAACTTCAGCTCGGAAGTCATAATACGGCAGTTATGGTAGATTGCCTTGAGGATGAGAGGTTTAAGGTCCGGCATTTTTTCCGGCACGGACCTGATCCAGTACATCCTGCCAAATAGCGAATAGGAACCGCCCTTGGCATACCTGCACTTGATAAGATCGGCCTTGCTGATGGTTACCTTCTGCGTGGCGTTGGTATCCATAACAACGTAATCTCCTGTCTTTTCGTCCTTTCCGGTTATGCAGATGTTGTGGCCGTTAAAGTGGAAACGGTACTCCATAGGCACGTAAGGGAGATAATACATTCCCACTACCAGTCCTACCGGCGTATGTTTCTCTAACAGAAGCTCGTCCAGCTTTCGCATAGACTTCTCGCGGTTGAAGTAACGCCTGCTCTCCGTCTTTATTCCCAGAAGCTTTGTAATGCGTCTGAAAAGAAAACCGGGAACTGTTCTGAAAGAAGTAAGAGGCATTCCGCCCACATCAATGAACGGAATATGGCTGAAGAAAAGACCGCTCGCCAGACCAAATATCATTGGCTCGGACAAGTCTATGCCGTAATATCTGAGCAAAGTGGAGATTGCTCCGTTCTCGCAATGGGCGGCAGGCCGGTGTTCTATCTTCAGTTCCATATTATTCAGGCACACTTTTAAGTTCGTCCACTGTTATCCTGAGAGCATCTGCATATATAGCTAACGCGCTGTCATCCAGTTCAGAAAAATGCTTTGGAATAAAATCTTTCCTGACCTTGCGTTTGGAAAAACCGGTATAACTTGCCAGAAGTTTCACATCCATCATGTTCTTTGCGGCATGATATTCCAGAGGACTGCTTTCTCCCCTTTTGACTTTCCCGGCGATCTCCCTGCACTGTTCGGAAATCTCATCCAGCGCCATATCCAGAGCATCGTTCTTGGGTGCCCATCCATCGCTTTGAACAGCCTTGTACTGCCCGTCTTCGTCCACCGCGTAATTCAGGTCCCTTACAACGGAACCCTCATAGTATTTCAAATCCTGCGGAACGTCCTTAACTTTCATGGCAAATCTAGTCTAGCAAACAGTAAGCATGCAATAACAGTATGAGAATCTGGCACTTTCCGGTATCATAAGCAGAATCTTCTGGCCTTTCTTCAGCCGGCCGGAATACATCAGTTCCTCCATCATTGCAAAAGCGGATGCGGAAGCAATGTTTCCCACCATAGGAAGATTCACAAACCATTTCTCTTCCGGGAAGTAGAACCCTCTCGCCTTAGATTCCTCCTGAATCTTGTCCTTAAAAAACATGGAAGACAGATGCGGCAGGAACCAGTCAACATCCTCCGGCCTGAAACCATACTTTTCTCCCAACTGAATCAGATAATCCACGCCCAGCTTGACAATGTGTGCAGACAACATTCTCGTATCCTGCTTAAGTGCAAACACAGACTTGGATAGCCACTCCTGCTCTGGGAAATCCGCCCAACCCTTAAGCTTTCCGTCTTCATTCTTTTCCGCTCCGGCATACATGCAGGTTTCTACTGAACTGGCAAAAGAAGTAATATCTATCCAGTCTATTCTCAAAGACAAACCACTATCGTTTGGCTTTCCCTGCAAAAGCAATGCACAGGCACCATCTGACAGCATCCAGCGCAAGAACTCCTTCTGGAAAGCCAGCATCGGCTGAGACTCCAGCTTTGCCAGTTCCTCGCTCTCCTTCTGGAAATAGGAAGCACGCATCCACGAGCTAAGTCTCTCTGACGCAGATACAACGGCATTCCTGGAAGAACCAAGTTTTACGGCCATAAATGCGTATTTCAAGGCATCCATACCTGTGCAGCAACTGCCGGCAAAAGAAACCACTTCAATATTCTTTTCTCCGCCAAGTTCTCCATGCACCATCACGCCGTGAGACGGAACAATCTGTTCTGGAGATGCCGTGCCGCAAGACAACAAATCTATGTCTTCCAGCCTTATCTTTTCATCAAATAATCCACGCACCGCATTAGCAGCCATTTGCGCGTTTGTATGGGTTACCTTCCCTTCCTTGTCCAATGCATAGTATCTCTGTTTTATTCCGTTTCTGGAGAGAATTATCCTTCTAGCCTTTGAAGGCTTTCCATCTACCATGCCCAGATAACTCTCCATATCATCGTTGGATACGGGAGCGTTAGGAAAAAACTTGGATGCTTTGTTAATGTATACTTCCATATAGTTTTACAGGTTGCAATCTATCTGTTTATTATGTTTTACCCTACGCAGGGGATAAGTCAAATAGAAGAAAAGCTGGACAAACGGAGACAGCACAAAAAGCACAAACAGAAGGTACCAGTAAAACAGGCTCAGCCTTCTCCCGCGCCTTGGATCTCCGAATTCTCCCTTCCTTCTGATGAATTTTGCCCAGAAACCGAATATCCTGTGCCCCGTCTTCTCTATGCAAAGTACAGAAGGCTTGTACTTTATGGCCCCCTCTGCCAGTAACGCCGGCTGAAGTTCAGCCATATCTCCCCCTTCCCACACTCTTTCAACCACTCTGCCAAAGCGCTCTGCCCCCTCCAGGTCTTCATCCCTCACACCGGCCTGCGGCAGAAGCCTTGTAGCCTCTTTCTTTCCCCCTATCAGCCAGCGGATTATGGTAACAGCGCTCACCAGGTTCGCCGCTCTGTCCTGAAGCACAATCTGCCCCACAAGCAATGCCCCAATTTCCGCCATATATTCCTTTATCCTCCGCGATGTCATAAGCCACATGTTGCGGCACACGTTCACGAATATAACCTTCCTCCCCTTAAGGTACCGCCTCACCCTTTCATCTGCAAAGAAAGACTGGAGCGGAAGAGACGGGGAAAGGAACCAGGACTGCCCCACAATCATCACTATGTCGGCGTCTTCCACGCCTGAAAAGTCCAACGGTTCTATTCCTGAAGGCGGGATTCCAAGACGTGTCTCCGGAAACACTTCAAAAAACTCCCGGCGGCTCCAAGGGAAAGGATAACGCTGCTGCGGCACTATCTTCCTGAAAACGGCAGACATCCCGCGGCAGATACTTTCCGCCGCCTTGAGAGCCTGACCGCTCTGTGAATACCAGAATACCGCAACCTTCATGACTCAATCCTTGTCTTCAAACCTCAAAGACATCTTTGCAAATTGTCTGTCCCTGTCTTGTACAACTACGTTTACCCTCACGGTCCTGTCTTCAAGCCCGGTTATCCCGAACAGGAACTCCGGCTCGTCAGACGGTGCCACAACAGCCTTGAACTTCAGCTCCGTAACCTTCCTAAGCACAAGCCTTTGGCCCAGGTGCTTCTCAAGTATTTCCTCAGCCATCTGAAGCAGGCATACACCGGGCGTGATAGGATTATCCGGAAAATGCCCGAAGTAAATCCTGTGCTCCGGATTCATCCTGACCTTGCACCTGTATTCTCCTTCATGCGTTTCTTCGGAGAGCGTGAAATAAAAATCATTTTCCAGTCTCATATTCAGTTCGACAAAGGAGTAAACTCATAATATAACCCGCGCCTTTTGCAGAAAAATGCCATTCCAAAGTATGCGGGCTCAGAGAACATAAGGGAGAAATCCTTGCGCAACCTCCTGCGTATAAACCATCTGTCCAAAGGCCCTATCACGTTGAAGACCTCTGTCTTACCACCATAATGGGTAAAGTCCAGAATCTTGGTCCCGAACTCGTTCATCATGGTGCCTTTTACTACAGCTTTCCCGGTACGTTCCATAACGCAAATCCCTGTGGTTACCCTGCCTCTGAACTTAATTGTCACGTTATATTCCGCCCTCTCTACCGTGTCGCAGGACATCAGGACATTGCCTGGCAAGTCTTGGGCTACGCATATATTAAGGCAGAAAAGCAAAACAGCGTCAATTAGCAACAAACACCTTATCGTCAAAAGAGCCATTTGCATTAACGTTCAAAAGTTTAACAACAGTTACATCTGAGGTCTTCTCCACCATCTTCACGCTGGAAACCATCGTTAGTGACGGGTTAAACCAAATCTCTATAAAGTCATATATCTGCTTGACTTCCTTCTTCTTCGGGTACAGCCTGGCAAAATACGCGCTTCCGTCTTTGTACATCTCCACATTGAAATCTGCAGAGCCCTTGAGGCCTCCGCCGGTAATCGTGCCCAACATTATTCCCGCAATCTGACGGAAAATCTTGTTCTCTTTCACATCGATATTCTGGACGGAAGAAGAAGACTCGAGATGGATTTTCCCATCGCTGAGTATGAATACATACTTGTAGGGAGAATTGTACTGCCAGCGGAGCTTGTCCGGGCTTCTGAAATACATCACCCCCTTGGACTGCATATCCCGGCTAAGCATCTTCATTGTCTTGGTCTGGGTAAAGTCGCACTGCATGCACTTCATCTCAGAGGCAGACCTGTCTATTGCGGAGAGCACTCTATCCTGCTCATCTGCAGATAGTCTGGTCTGTCCAACCGCATGGATGGATACCAGAACGGACAATATGAAAAACAGTCTTTTCATCTCTATTTAGCCTCTATATCTGTCATCGCAATCTTTACCAGAGAAGTTGCTATGATATTGCCATCAACTTTCACAACAACGCTGGCCAAGGTCAGGTGAAGCACTTCTTCCAGGATGCACACGTGAGTGTGGAGTGTTTCTCCACAAGAGGGCAGCCTTGTGATGCAGCAATTCTTGATTGCACCTATAACCCCTATCCTTATAGGCTTGTCCTCGTTCACGCTCCTGCACCCCATCCTGCAGGCGCAGGACTGTGTCATGTTCTCTATAAGCCCCGCTGCGGACAAATGGTCCCCATCCAGAAGGATATTGTCCTCCCTTATCACAAATACCGTTTCTGTGTCTTCCTCGCTGCTGGCCAATACTCTGTCAACCATCAGAAAAGGAGGGCGCTGCGGTATGAGTTCAGTTATAGGTATCGCACTATATTCCACAACAATTTCAGCCTTGTTGAAATAAAAGGGAAAAATACGACAATTTTACGGATTTAGCAAGCGGGAGTTCCTGTATAGACGACTTCTCCACCCATGTCTCCGCTGTCCGGACCAAGTTCTATTATCCAGTCGGCAGCCTTTATCACATCCGTATTGTGCTCTACAACTACGATGGTGTTGCCAGCATCCACAAGAGCGTTAAAGGCATCCAGAAGTTTTTTTACATCGTGGAAATGCAGGCCGGTAGTAGGCTCGTCAAAGATGAACAGTTTGCCCTGACGCCTGTTTTTCAGGTCGTTGGAAAGGAACTGGGCAAGCATTATCCTCTGGCTTTCTCCGCCGCTAAGAGTACTGCAACTCTGCCCCAGTTTTACATATCCGAGCCCCACTCTCTGAAGAACGGTCAGGCTTTCCGCAACCCTTGCTGCTGCCGGCTCTTTCTGGGAGGAAAAGAATTCCACTGCCTGGTCAACGCTCAGATCCAGAATCTGGTCTATGTTCTTGCCGTGATATCTTACCTCCAGGATATC
>JAFZMA010000063.1 GCA_017551215.1 Bacteroidales bacterium
CCCAGCCTATGTACAAAGGCCAGCTTTTCCAGTATGCCGTAAAGAAGTACATAGAGAAATCCATCCGTTCCATGACATCGTCTACAGAAACCACATTCTATGAGGCGGAGATAATGATTACGCTCAAGAAAACCGGTGCGCTTAAGAAGGTTGAGATTCTCAATTCCACCGGATCCGATTTTCTGGACCGTCAAATCATAATTAAATGCCGCGATCTTGTGCGCAAAAAGCACATGACTCCGGCCTGTCTGGACGGCAAGCCTATAGAATACAGCGTGTATGTACCTCTGATAATCGAGTTCCGGGTGCTAAACGACAACAGGAACACTCCCGTAAGATGGAATTGGGGTGGGAGCACTTACCGGGGAACAACCCCTGGCAGTGTAACAAGGCCCAACAACAGGTAGGTACGGATAAGAATTTCAATTATTTTTTTGCTAAATTTGTCCGGTTTATACATTGTATGAATATGGACAAGAGATTGTTTGTGGTTTTGGCACTTACGGCAGCTTTGGCCTCCGGTTGCGACTGGATAAGGGCAAAGCTGGATATGCCTACCTCAGAGGACATTGCAAAGAAGAAAGAGCTGATAGCCCAGAAGGAGGCCGCGGTCAAGGAGGCAGATACCCTTCAGGTGGCTGATTCAACAGGGCAGAATGCCATCGCTGAGGGAAATGCTACAAAACCGGAAGTGCAGAAACCTTCCGCCTCCGGCCTTAATCTTACCCCGCGGGCAAGTCTGGACAAAACCTATTACATAATCGTGGGAGCTTTCAAGACAGACGAGCTGGTTAAGGCAAGCCTCAAGCAGCACGAGGGAATTCTGGAAACTCCTATTGCGTTCTCCGGCAACGGACTCAAATATGTGGCAATAGGCGGATATGCAACCCTTGAGGAAGCCCGTGCGGCTCTTGTACAGGCGCATGCCAAGGCTCCTGACGCCTGGGTGTGGAAGAAGAAATAAAACGGATGACAGATAGTATTAATAATAAGATAATCAATGATATATGAAGACAACAGCTTATACTCAGAAACACATTGAGCTTGGAGCCAAGATGGTTCCGTTTGCAGGTTTCAACATGCCTCTGGAATATACCGGAATCAGGGCGGAACATCTGGCCGTAAGGCAGAGCGTGGGCGTATTTGACGTATCCCACATGGGAGAGTTTACCGTAAAGGGTCCTAACGCGCTCAAGTTCATCCAGTATGTTACAAGCAACGATGCATCCGTGCTGTTCCCTGGAAAGGTTCAGTATTCCTGCCTTCCTAACGGAAAGGGCGGCATAGTAGACGACCTTCTTGTATATTGCATAGATCCGGAGAACTATATGCTTGTGCCTAACGCTGCCAACATAGACAAGGACTTTGCTCATCTGTGCCAGTATGCGGAGAAGTTCGGCCTGACTCCAGGCAAGGATTTCTGCAATATTTCAGACCAGATCAGCCAGCTGGCGGTTCAGGGACCTAATGCCATGAAGGTTATGCAGAAGCTCTGCAAGGAGGATGTTCTGGGCATGGAGTATTACACGTTCAAGATTCTTGAAGTTGCCGGAGTAAAGGATGTAATCCTCTCTACTACAG
>JAFZMA010000064.1 GCA_017551215.1 Bacteroidales bacterium
AGCGGACTTACCGTCCGGGAATACAAAGACCTCAACGGTCTCAAAAAGGAGAATCTTAGGGGCAACATGACCGATATTGAGTTGGTCTTGAATATGCTTGCCGAAGTATCTACGAAAGCAATCTCCCAAGCAAAACAGCCGACGACCTTCAGCCAAAGCAAAAGCATCGCCAGAGAAGGTGGCTCCATCGCGGGAGAAGCCCGTGAGAATATCGAAAAGCGGGTAGGTGCCAGTGTTGTTTCTTCACTCAATGCCAAGGATAAACCCGCATTGGAAACAGGCGCTTCTGAGATTGACAATCAATAGTTCTCGACTTAAAAATGCCGGTGCGATAAAAGGCCATATTCATCGCACCGAGACGAACTTCTCTTTCTTGCGCTTGCAACGGGGACAGCGCCATTCGTCGGGCAGGTTTTCAAAGGCCACGCCGTCGTGCTCGGCCGGGTCATAGACATAGCCACAGATGGAGCAGACATACTTGCCGCTGGCCTTCAGCTGGGAGAAATCCACCTCAGCCAAGACTGTCGGCACGGGATGGTCGAGGTCCATCACACGCTTGGCCTCCAGGTTCTCGTAACCCTGCGGGGTATGGGTGCCCATATAGACGGTGGGGTTGTTCCGGACGAATTCACGCACCCGGTCCAGCGTCTGGCGGGCTGCGGGCAGGTCGTCATAAACAATCGACAGTTTATTCTCATACAAGGCCTCGTCCACGTATGTGATGTCGGCTTGGAACATATAGTAGAGCCCATCGCTCTCGGCAATCACGAGGCTGTTGCCATTGGTGTGACCCTTAGCCTTAATGAACCACACTCCGTCACAAATTTTCTGCGTCTCGGGGAAGTTATGATAGGGACCGTCTGTGTAGGTTACAGGTACCACGTTGTTGAGTCCCTTCAGCTCTTCAGCCTGCGTCTCGTCAGCTCCTACATATATCTTCGCATTGGGGAAACTGCGTAGTTCTCCAGTATGGTCAGCATGCTTGTGAGTAACCAGAATCTTGGTCACCTGTTCGGGCTTGTAGCCAAGGGCAACAAAGGCCTCCATGTAGGGGCAGATGTCCTTGCCTGTAAAGATGGGCGAGTTCTCGTCGGGTGCTTCTTCCGGTGTACCTGAAGGTAAGCCTGTATCTACCAATATCACTTCCGAACCGGTGTCGATGAGGTAGTTCTGCAGGCTGCCACGATAGCAGATATTCTTATCGAATTTGTCCGGTCCCTCCTCACCACCAAAAACGAAAGGCTGGGTATAGAACCCATCCTTTCGAAATTTTACAGCTTTGATAATCATGGCAATTACTTGGCTGGTTCCCACTTGCAGCGGACGGGAGACACGATGGCGCCTTCTTTCTTCAGTTCGGCGAATGCCTTGTCCACTTCCTTGCGGTCGATGCCAGTAATTTCCGCAATCTTGCCGGCGTTGACGGGAGCGCCGAACTCACGCATGGCTTTTAAGACTTGATCTTTCATTGATATCTTAGTTTTAGTGATTTACGTTGATTACAGCTGCAGCAGCAGCCAGTTCTGCGTACCGATCTTCTCGATGAGCTCAACAGCGCCCTGGCTCCAGAAGAGGTCTTCCTCTTCGTCTTTCAGGTAAGCCTTCAGCAGGTCGTAGGTGATGGGATCGTCCTTCACGCCCTCCATGCACTTCATCAGCAACTCAACGCCAGGCACCTGGATGGCGAGGTCAGCCTTGACATACTCGACAGGGTCGCAGATAAGGGCGCGGCTCTTCATGCCTTCGAACTTGACCTCTTCGCCAAGGTCGAGGATGCGCTCAGTGAACTTCTCCACCCAGCCCATCTCCTCATTGAAGTGGCCGATGTATTTCTCTCCGAGTTTGGTGAGACCCTGCGACTTGAAGATCATGCCCTGCTGCTTGTGAACGATGGCGCCTTCTGCCAGATGGGTTACGAAAAACTGTAACGCCTCGATAGATTTCTTCTTGTCCATAATTGATAAGTATTCAAATAATTTTAATGTGGTATAACAAAGGTACGCTATTATTATATACAAAATGTGATTTGAAACAATACAATAATTGTCCGAAACGATACAGTAAAAGAAAAGTTCGTATCTTTGTATCCGGTATGTACACATTGAATGAATATCTGCCGATTGTGGTAGGCGACGACCTGCCCGAAAAAGGCTGGGACAGCGGGATGTACTGTATGGAAACAGACGGGGTGAAAATCCTTCGTGTCAACCTGGTGCGGGGATTCGTTTCCTGCTTCGCCTTTATGCTGGTTGACAAAGGGTGGATGACGATTCATTACAATGGCCGCAATCTGACGTTGTCCCGGGGCGACCTGTACACCTATTCGCCAGGCCTACAAGTTGACGTCATCGCCACTTCCGACGACTTCCACGGCTACTGCCTGATGGCCGATGAGCACCTCACGATCGAGGCGCCATCCGTCCACGACCTTGTACATCTGGCCTATCTGCCTATCGTGCAGTTGCACGAACCGAAACAGACGCTGCCTCCGGATGCCGCACAGCATCTGATTATGAAGATGCGCGAAATCATCGACTGTCTTCATTCCGAGCATATTTACAAGGGAGAGGTGTTGCGCATGCTCTATTCCATCTTCCTGCTCGACCTGCAAAACGCACAGCAGCGTGCCATCGTACACCGCCAGACGCCCCAGCGCGTGGAGGAAATCTTCATCGGCTTCATCCGTCTGCTGCCCCGCTACTTTGCCGAGCATCACGACATCCCGTTCTACGCAGACCAGCTCCATATCTCTACGGTCTATCTTTCCCGCGTAGTCCGTCAGGTCACAGGCCGTACCGTTGTCGACTATATTAATCAGATGCTGCTGATGGAAGCTGCTTTCCTTCTGCAAACCTCGGGGCTGAGCATCACCCAGATAGCCGACCGCCTCCACTTCGCCGACACCCCGTCCTTCAGCAAGTTCTTCTTACGCCTGAACGGCATGAGTCCGAAAGAATATCGGAAGGGGTGCAAGTCCGCCCCCAGAACTTGACCGCGTTTGACCACATTTCCCAAAACTTGACCGCGTTTGACCGCGTTTCTCGTTGATTAATTTGAATACATCACACGAAAAGTTAAGCATTTGATGAGCTTTCCTTTATACAGCCACCAATGAATACAAGATAGCCATTCGTAGCCAACGATTCCAACGCTCCGGCTCCGAGTACTGAATTGAAGTCCTCTGAATTTTCGGAGGATTTCTCTTTTTTATCTATTGACATCTAAAAAGATTTCTCTATCTTTGTATAATAACATTATAGTGTTACTTTATGAAAAAAAGCATACTATTTCATGGTTCCAGACAGATTGTGGAGAAACCTGAGTTCGGGTTGGGAAATCCGAAGAACGACTACGGATTGGGATTCTATTGCACAAAAAACATAGAACTGGCCAAAGAGTGGGCATGCTCGGAAGAAAACAACGGATTTGCCAACAAATATGAACTGAATATTGAAGGATTGTCCACCCAAAACCTGAACGGCAAAGGATTCAGTATCCTAAACTGGATGGCTGTTCTTCTGGAAAACAGAACTTTTGATATCAGCACACCCTTAGCATTACAGGCAAAAGAGTATATCCTTGACCATTTTCTTCCCGATTATAAATCCCATGACATAATTATCGGATATCGTGCAGATGACTCATATTTCTCGTTTTCAAAGGCATTTCTGAACAACAGCATCAGTCTTCAGCAACTGGACAAAGCAATGCATCTAGGAAAACTAGGAGAACAATATGTGATAAAGAGTAAGGAGGCCTTTGAGAGGATAAAGTTTGTTGAAGCTATTCCGGCAAAAAGATCCGTTTATTATCCAAAAAGAAAATCAAGAGACTCCAATGCACGCCAGTCATATACAGAAATGCTAGCGCAAGTGCCTGTTAGCGAGGCTCTATACATTATGGATATTATTAGAAAAAAGATAGGAAACAATGACCTCATCATATAACATATCATATCTGCACGATGCAATGGACCTTCTTGGTTCAATGTTGGACTATGCGGTTAACACCTGCGGAGAAGATTTGAATCTGTTCTACGCCAGATTTCTGGCAAGCGGCATCGCCGAGCAGATTTCAAAAGGCAACCCTAAATATCTGGCAGGAAAATCCGGAATAGAATTGGCTGTTGAAGTTGCTCAAAAAACAGGGAAGTCCATCCCGGGCAAAGCAGCATTCATAGATCTGAGCAGCCGGGAATACTGGACGGGATGCAATATTGCTTATATCCAGTGGAATTACAATACAGATTTCTCCAATCTCCAGGATAAAGGAGTAACAATAGAAGAACTGTATCGGCGATACCCTACTCTCCACGAGGCAGATATTTCCAAGACTGACGAATTTGTGGAGTCAATACTGTCTGTAAGGGGCGGAGGTTCATATTTGAAGTCTGCAAGAAAAAGTGCCGGGTTCACTCAGGAGATGCTCTCTTTCCAGACAGGAGTTTCCCTGAGAGCTATCAGAGCTTACGAACAGGGGCAACTGAGCCTTTCAAATGCAGGAGCGGAAAACCTTCTGAAAATAAGCAGAGCCATAGGATGCCCTATAAGTAGCCTGATACCTATCATCTAAAAAGAATAATTGTGAAACACAGGGATTTGCTAGAAGAGGTTTAGCCCTTCATCGCAGCCTCAACTTCCTTTACGGTGATAGGAAGTCTCTTGGAACCGAGCAGGCGGTTGCCGGTCTTGGTTATCAGCACGTCGTCCTCCAGACGGATGCCGCCAAAGTTGTAGTAATCCTTCAGTTTGGCAAAATTGATGAACTGTGCGTTGATCTTCTCCCTCTTCCATTTCTCTATGAGAGCAGGGATGAAGTAGATGCCAGGCTCGTCTGTAATTACATTGCCTTCAACCAGTTTGCGGGCCATACGGAGGCTTCCGTAGCCGAACTTCTTGCTGCGCTTTGCGGCACTGCCGTAGCCAACATAGTCCTCTCCGTAGTTCTCCATATCATGCACGTCCAGACCCATGTTGTGGCCAAGTCCGTGAGGCATGAACAGGGCAGGAGCACCGGCCTCAACAGCCTCGTCAATGTCTCCCTTCATAAGCCCCAGAGCCTTCAGACGCTCGGCAAAGAGCCTGTAAACGGCAACGTGGACATCAAAGTAAGCCACGCCCGGCTTTGCGAGCTTGAGTGCCAGGTTGTTGGCATCGCAAACAATCTGATAGATTTCTTTCTGCTTTGTAGTAAACTTTCCGCTGCAAGGCATTGTACGGGTAAAGTCCGAGCAGTAATTGTTGTTGTTCTCCGCTCCGGCATCTACCGTAAGGAGATTTCCCTTTGTAATTATGCCGCTGTGGTCGTGATTATGCAGGGTTTCTCCGTGCTGGGACAAGATAGTGGCAAAGGAAACCATTGAACCATTGCTCATTGCAATGCCGTCCATCATTCCCGCCAAAGTCTGCTCGCTCATACCCGGCTTGCAATTCTGCATAACAAAATAGTGCATTGCATAGCCGATATCGCAAGCATGGTCAATCTCTGCAATCTCATATTTGTCCTTTACTATCCTCTGCGATACGATAGCCTTTATCAGCTTCACAGACTGCTGTTTTTCAAGCGCTGCAACCGGAACGCCAAGCATATCGCTGAGCATAAGCTTAACCTGATATCTGTAAGGGTTGATGAAATGAATCTTCCTTCCCGCCTTTATGGCAGCCTTGATATAGCGCGGAAGGTCCGAGAGTTTCTTTGTCTTCTCTACACCAACACGGGCGGCTTTCTCCGAAACGCTTTTCTGAGGCCCCATCCAGATGATATCGTCTATGCTCACATCGTTGCCGAATATGATTTCCTGATTCTTGTCCACATCTATAACTCCCGCAAAATCAGGATCTGAAATGCCGAAGAAATAAAGGAACGTGCTGTCTTGACGGAATTTGTAGCAGTTGTCCCTGTAGTTTGCAGGAGCCTCGCTATTGCCCGGAATAAGGATTATTCCACTCTCCATATCCTTTGCCAGAATCTGGCGCCTAGTCTGATAAACTTTCTTTGGAAACATAGTATCTGATTTATTTGTTATGATCTTACAGGATTATAAAGGTATAAAATCTGCGTTACAAATCAAAAGAAGCAAAAAGAAAAGGGACGGCAAAATTATTGTCGTCCCCATCTGTCCAAATCTGCAGGAATTCCCGCAAATAATTCATTCTCTGTTACTCCGGATTGGATTTCTTGTAGAAGCCGGCAACCTTGGAAGGAACTATAGGACCCTGGAATTTGCGAGTGGTACCGGAAGAAGGTGTGAAAATTACATTCACAACGTTTCCGTTATCCACCTTAGGCATCGTAATCTTGTAGGTGCCCTGGATGTGTCTTCCCTGCACTCTGATGATTAAGGTCTTGAGGTTACCCTTCTTGTCCTTATTCATCTCATATTCTTTTACCTCCGCGATGTTGGTATAGGAGTTTCCGCAAACCCTCAACCCCTGCATGAACATATTTGTCTTCTCGTAAGAAATGAATATGCTGTTATCGGTGAGCTGGTTATCCACTCCATCAGCATCCACATAGGAAGTTGGCACAATAGCCCAGTCCTTCTCCTCCAGAGCCTTAATCATGGTCTCATAGAGGGCTTTCTGCTGAGCGGCCTTTTCTTCCTTGGAGAGTTTCTGCGCAAAGGACGGAAGCACAATCATCAGTGCAACTGCAAGAATAAAAAATCTTTTCATCTTAGTTTATGTTTTAAGTTCGACTTATCAAAAACAACCGGAACTGTCTTTTAACTCAGGAGCATCAAATATCGTTCCAATTTAAAGCACCTGTGCTTTTAGACAGTTCCGGATGATAATAAGTCAATAATGCTCCAACACATTACTGTGCTGAAGCATTATCTAACATACTACAGGTTCGTCCACTGACGAACGTCACAAGCAGGAGTTCTGGTTCTCATACCACTGAAGAAGTGAGTATAAACTCTTCCGATGTAACCGTTCCAGTAGTCAGAATAGTTAACATACTTGGAACCGTTCCATTTCTGAAGAATGTCTCCAGTCTCTGTGAGGATCCTGTAGTCGATTCTCTGGTAACCGGAGGAATTGAATACAGACTTGTGAACTATAATCTCCACTCTGTCAGTAGCCTCTCCGAAAGCAACCGGCTCTCCTACGTTGAAGTATTCGCTCTCTCCATTACGCTTGCCCTGATACTGGAGTTTTCCAGGATAAGGAACGCCTGTAGTCTCGTAAAGGAGGTTAACGAACATCACCTTGCAAACAGAGTCAGTACCCCAGTTCTCTACATGTGCCGGAGCTGAATAATCCCAGTAAGGATACTTGTTGTCCAGAACAATAGGAGCCTTGTTGAGGTCGTGTATAATTACCGTCTGCTTTCCAACAGTGAGTTCGCAGTTCTGGTCATAAACTACGGCACCAGCTCTCATGCACTTGATGTTCACGGTTCCAGCAGCAACACGGTAGAATCTACCGGTACCACCACCAGGAAGTCCGTTGTAAGGATACAGGGTACCTGAACCCTTTACATTCGCATACAGCTGGCCGTTGATATAGGTAGAATCTATATTGTTGGCAGCCACATTGTTGATCGGTTCAAAATAATGAAGCTGGAATTCTGCCTCGTTTCCGGCATACGGCTCGGCATCGAACTCGATCTTATGCTTTGTGCAGAAAGTCAAAGCGAATACAGCAGCAACAGCCAATATTGAAAATAATATCTTTTTCATATCTGTCATGTATTAATAAGGAAGTGATTCAGGCATGTCTCCAGGATAAGCGAACCAAGGCATAGAGATATGGTAGTTCTTGTAAGCGTCTCCCGTTTCAGTTTCAATCAGTCCAGGTATAGGTTTCAGAGCCTTCAGTGCAGGCTTGTTCCACATATACTCGGAGTTGTAACGAGGAGTCATACGGTAAGCAGGAGAACCGAGGTTGTCCTGGTTGTATGAAGTTCTTCTTCCCTGAACCTGTGCAGGCCTGAGGTAGAATCCCTTGTAAACCTTAGTTGCATCCTCATCCCATTTCTGGTTGATAGCTGTAACCGTCCATCCGTTTCCGTTGCCAGGATAATCTCCGGTGTAGTCGATATCATAGTGATACTTGCGGAGGTCAACCCAAGCCTCGTAAGCTCCCCAAGGGAAGAGGTGGACATATTTCTGCATCATGATGTGGGAGAGTGTGAGAGTAGAAGTGGTGATACCGGCAACGAACGGACCGTTGAGGTATTCCTTACCCAGCGTGTTGAACAGCTTGGTAGCGATCTTGTCTCCTCCAGGGAGAGAACCGTAGTTCTTGAATCCTGTAGATGTTGCTTCCTTTGCACCCGGATAGAGGTACTTCTCGGTGAACTCCATATCGAGCTCAACACCCTTCTTCCAGCAAGCCAGAGCGTTGGCCTTGTCTCCCTTGTACCAGTAAGCCTCTGCCATCTCGAACTGGATCTCGGCGGAAGTCATGATGATGTAAGGAGCGGTCTCGCGGTACAGCCAGCGGCCGATACCGTCCAGGTCAACGTTAGAAACGGCTGTCCTTCCCCAGAAGTTAGGAGTAGTCCATCCCTGATATCCTACATTATTGGTGAACTGTGCGCCATAGTACTTGTAGTACTTTACAACCTCTGCCTTGTCAATGTCCTCGTAAGTGATGTTGTCACGGGTAGCCAGCTTGGCAGCTACACGAGGATCATAGTGACCGGTCTCCTCAACCATGGTGTCGCAGATGATCTGGTTAGGGTTGAGCTTGTAAGGATAGTAGTCTGAATGGCTGTCATCCTTGTCTGTTTTGTAGATATCTCCAGTATCATGGTCATACAACGGAACGGTACCGGTCATGATCTTTACGATGAAGTCACCCTGCCAGTAAGAGTTGGTCAGGTTACCTCTTCTCGGGCACCAGAAGTTGTTGTAAGCGCCGAACTGAGCGTCTGCTCCACCACCCGGAGTCTGCATGATGCAGTCGTCAGCCACGGTCTGCATAGCAAGCTTTCCGTGAGCGATCAGCTCATCTGCATACTTGGAAAGGAAGTCAGACTTTCTTGTCAGGGAAGCCAGGTTACGGCAGATCACACCGTGTGCGAACTGCAGCCACTTGGTCTTGTTTCCTGCATAGATGATATCGTAGTCCTTGAGCTGGCTGCCATAGTTGGTGGCATCGTCCCTCTCGAGGTATTCGATAGCGCGGAGAGCCCAGGTCTGGATGGAGTCATAGATCTCATCCTGATACTGGTAGTCGAAAGCGAGGACTCCAGGAACGAAAGCCTGCTGAAGAGGCATCTCACCGTTTTCCTTTGTGGATACATCCCAGGAGTGAGCCTTGAGGGCCCAGCCGATACCGGCCATGGTCCATCTCTCGTGGGCTTCGGCATACTTGATGAGGTTCTCAAGGTTCATACCCTGAAGCCAGTAGGTTACCCTCCACATTTCTCCACCTGAATCGGAAGGAGTCCAGTAGTAGTTGCAGAAACCAGTGTAGGAAGATGTACCCATCATCTGAGAGAGAACACCGGTTGCACGGATATCCCAGTACAGACCCTGAAGAGAGGACTCGATGCCTGCCAGGTACATGTAGTCTTCCACCTGCTGCTCGTCCGGAGCGTCAACGTTCTTGTTGACATCCAGATAATGGTCACAACCTGTGAAGAAGAATCCCAGTGTTGCAACAAGAATTATAGTATATATCTTTTTCATATTCCTTTCTCGATTAGAAGGTTAAGTTGATACCTACGGAAATGCTCCTTGGTGTAGGAGTTCCCCACCAGTCCATTCCGAATCCGCCGGTTCCACCGAGGGCGGCAGAGTTGGCGTTACCTACAGGGTCGATACCGGAGTAGTTGGTGATGGTGAACAGGTCGTTTGCGCTGATCCATACGCTTGCTGCAGAAAGCAGGTTGTGGGTTGCGCTCTGCAGCCAGTTCCTTGGAAGGGTGTACTGGAAGCGGCACTCCTTCAGACGGAGGTAGTTCACGTGCTTCTCAAACCAGGAGATATCTGCACCGGCAAAGTAGCTAGGCATGATGGAGTAGTCAACGATGATGTTGTTCGGAGTAGGGTGATCTGTATTCTCGTTGCCGTCCTTGAGGACACCGTTGAAGATGTACTTTCCGGTCTGGCGGAGTTCTACAGACTCCTTGCTGGTTCCGTTTACCATCATGTTGTACTTGGTACCGTTTACGATAGAGGCACCGAAACGGCCGTCGAGCAGCATGCTGAAGCGGAAGTTCTTCCAGCTTACGGATGATGTGATACCGTATTTCAGTTTAGGGTTACGGTCGCCAATGTAAACCCACTCGGCCTTGGTCAATGGAAGACCGGTAGATGCACCGATCAGAACCTGTCCCTTCTCGTTTCTCTCGTAGTCATAACCTGTCATGGCGTAGATAGGATAGCCCTTCTTCACACCGTTACGGATACCGTTGAGGATCCAGGTGTAAGGGTTATAGTATTCAGACACGTTCTCAGGCAGGTAGGTAACCTTGGAGTCGTTGTGGTCGAGGTTCAGACCTACGTTCCATCTCCAGCCTGAAGAGTTGCGGATGATGTCGCCATCGATGTGGAACTCCCATCCCCAGGTCTTGAAGGTACCCACGTTCATGTTATTCAATACGAAACCGGTAGCGTAAGACAGACGGAAGTCTGTTACATACTGGTTCTTACACTTTCTCCAGTAGTAGGAGAAGTCCATATTGATGCGGTCGTTCAGAAGTCTTGCCTCGAATCCTACCTCGGTCTCGTCGTTCATCTCCGGCTTCAGGGTCGGGTTAGGACCGGTGTAGCCGTACTTGAAACCGCCGCCGATGTTGTCTGTACCAATCAGTGAAGGATAGATAGCGTTAGGAGTTGCATCCTTACCTACCTCTGCAAAGCTGGCGCGGAGTTTCAGATAGGAGATATAGTCGTTGTTCTTCAGGAACGGAAGCTCAGTTGCAATGAAGGAAGCCTCTACTGCAGGATAGAAGTATGAGCGGTTGTCCTTTGGAAGAGTGGATGACCAGTCGTTACGTCCACGGAAGTTCAGGAAGGCCATGTTCTTCCAGCCGAGCTCGATGGCTCCGGAAATACCCTGGATCCTTCTCTTTGCGTGATGCTCACGGGTTACTACAGTCTGAGGGTCGCAGTTTGCGAGAGAGTAGAAGTCTACAGCTGTGAACTTGGTACCATAGGTAGAAAGGCTCTCAGTGTAGTTCTCCTGCTGGTGGTATCCAACCTGTACCCTGAGGGTGAAGTCACCCCACTGGTTGTTGTAGCCTCCCAGTACGTTCACGGACTTGTCGGCCATGTCATACTTGGAAAGGTTGTAACCTCCGGCCTTACCGTAATTACCGTCGTCGCGGTTTGCAAAGTAAGGATGGTAGTGGTTCTCGTAAGTGGACTTGGAGTTGTCCCAACCCAGCTTGGCGGTGAGGAAGGTGTTCTTGGTAGGGGTGATGTTTACGCCCACGGTGGTCAAGAATCTCTTCGTCTCGTCGTAGTTGCGGTTCTTGTACAGGTCGTACAGAGGGTTGTAAAGGTCATGGTCGGTATAGTAAGCAGGAAGCTTCATCTGTACACCGTCCTCGTCCAGATACTGGCTCATGTCGTCTACGATAGGCCATATATAAGCCCTGCGGAGAACACCGATGTTACCCTTACGGGCCTTGTGGTTGGTGGTCTCGGTGTAACCCATCATGGCGTCGAAGTTCAGCCACTTGGTTACCTGGGCCTTACCGGAAAGGGTGATGTTCAGCTTGGTGTACTCGGTGGTCTTTACGGTTCCCTTCTGATCCAGATAGGAAGCGGCGCCACGGACGGTAACCTTGTCGGTACCACCCTCAACGGATACATTGTGCTGATGTGCGAATCCGGTCTGCATGATAGCCTTTACGTTGTCGTAAAGCTTTACACTTCCGTCGGTAGGATATCTGCCTCCGAAACGGCTGGTGTAGTAGTAGTTGGTGAGACCGTACTGTCCGTTGGCAAACTCAGTCTGGGACTTAGGATAGCCGTAGCTCTTGGACCAGGTGAGGTTGTTGCTGTAGGTAACCTTTCCCTTGCCTGCCTGTCCCTTCTTGGTGGTAATGACGATGGCACCGTTGGATGCATCTGATCCATAAAGCACTGCAGCGGCAGCACCCTTAAGGATGGTCATGCTCTCGATGTCCTCAGGGTTGAGGTCATTTCCTCTGGAGGAGAAGTCCTCATACAAGCTGGAGAACTTTACTCCACCTGCATCGAGGTCGTCTACTGCGAATCCGTTGCGGGCATCGAAGGTGCTGTTGTTCATTGGCACACCGTCGATAACGTACAGTGGCTGGTTGTTTCCGGAAATGGAGGTTACACTACGCAGCACTACGCTGGTGGATGCACCTGGCGCACCGCTGGTGGTGGTAACGGTCATACCGGCAACACGGCCCTGGAGAGCGGCAACGAACGCGTCACGTCCTGACTCCTGGATATCAGTAGCCTTAACGTTCTGAACGGCCGATCCCACGGAACGCTGCACACGCTTCTGGCCGTACTCAGCGGTAATCACTGCTGTTGCCAGAACGTTTGCGTCGTCTCTGAGGACTGCATTAACCACACTCTTGTTGTTTACGGGAACCTCAACGTTACCGTAGCCAACTGACTGGAATACAAGCACTGCGTTCGGAGCACACTTCAAGGAGTATGTTCCGTCTACGTTCGTGCTTGTTCCGGTCTTGGTGCCCTTTACATAGACTGCGGCACCTACAACCGGCTCACCGTTCTGATCGGTGACCTTTCCCTTGACATTCACATTCTGTGCGAAAACCTGTCCGATAGTCAGCATAGCTGCCATCAGAAAAGCAACGCCCAGGCGTAAATGCCTGTTAGTTTTTGTTTGATTGAACATAGTTAATTTTTTAGTTGGTTATAGTGTTTTAATAGGTTTTTTATGTCTTTTGTTTTGTTTCAATTATGAAATTCCTTTATTTGGGGCAAAAAACCACGGACGCAAATATACTCAAAAAAAATAAAAATCCTACATAAAGATGCAAAAAACGCAGAATTAGTTGCATTTGCTCCGATTTTTTAGCTGTTTTCAAGAAGCTCTTCTTATTTTATAACCCCGGTAAGCATACCATAATATAACAAGGAAGCAAGGCAAAGCTATCAGATAAGCATACTGAATTGCTTTCTCAGGAGTATAGCCCACAGATTTTTCCAGATAATCCTTCAACAGGCCGAAAAGAGGCGGGATAACAGCACCGCCGAATATCGTAACTACCAGAAGAGCTGCGCCTTTCTTGGTGAACTTGCCCAAATCAGCCATTGCCAGAGGCCAGATAGCCGGCCACATCAGTGAGCATGCCAGAGCCGTTGTGAACAGAACCCAGACGGTAAGCTTAGCCTGCTCAGGCATCAGCACTGCCAGCAGGAATGCGAACAAGGTTCCAAGAACTCCAAGCCAGGAACAAATCTTCAAGGCTGTAGCCTGAGAAAGAATCTTAGGGATAAACAATATACCTATAATATATCCTATAGTCATTCCGATAGACGGAAGCCAAGGATAGAGTTCCGGATGCGGCAACTCAAGAGTCTTAGCCAAATCTACCGGAGTCTGGAGAGCCAGAGTTTCTACACCTACATATAAGAATAAGGTAAGGCATCCGTATACCAGATGAGGGAACTGCCAGATGGAAGTTTTGTTTGCTGCGTATGGGCAGTCTTCCTCATGACCGTCCTCCTCACCCTTGGCCTTGATTTCCTCAAGCGGGGCAAACAGGACAAGAATACCGAGAATGAAGAAAATGGCGGCAATCACATAGAACGGCTTGATGATATCCCCAACCTGGGCGTTGGAAATGGACTTGCCTATCAGCCAGGCCAGAAACAAGGTGGCAATAGGATAAGCCAGCTTGTTGCAGATACCCATAATGCTGATTCTCTTGGCACCGGTCTCCATAGGCCCCAGGATGGTGATGTAAGGATTTATGGCAGCCTGGAGAATAGTATTTCCAAGTCCGCTGATGAAGGAAGCCACAAGGAAAAGAACCAGGCACTTCATTCTCACATTCTCAGTAACCATTCCGCTTTCCATGTTAGCCTCGGCGATTTTTGCCGGCCACACGAACAGCAGGAACGCAACCGTGAATATCATGAACGCCAGGGCCATGGTTTTCTTGTAACCGATCTTCTTGATAATGCTTCCTGCCGGATAACCGAAAATCAGGAAAGCCGCAAAGGTTACAAACACTATCAGGTAGGAAGCGGCTCCGGATACGTTGAGAGAGCCTTTGAGCAGCGGTATCAGATACCCGTTCAGTCCCAGTGCAAAGCCAACTGCAAAGAACATGAATCCTATGCAGGCCAACGGGACTACAAAATTTTTGTGCTGACCTTGAGTCATAATTGTAAGTTTTTATTTATTGGTTATCATATTCAGAAACTCATCCCTCTTTGCCCTGGTGATGATGCGGCACCCCACAGGAAGGGCAAAAAGCCTTTCTTTAAGCTCGGCAGACAGATACTTGTTGGTTTTCAGCCTCATGCTGTCTTTCTCCGTGGTGATGACAGCCGCCTCTTTCTGGTTCCGGGCCATCGCCTCTATCTTTTTTATGTCTGAGCGCGTGAAATTCTTGTGGTCGGAAAACTTGAGCACCTCCTCCACCTGATGCGTTGCAACCAGCTGGGAGCGGAACTGCCTGTCATCGGCGATGCCAGTAAAAGCCACCGCAAACTTTGAATAAAGGTAGCGCACATTGCACTCCCCCGGAAAAACCGGCACAGCCTGGCAAAACTCTGCAGTAGAGAAGAAGACAGGCTGGTCATCGCGGAGCTTAAGGTTTTTTCTCCATTTCTTTTCCTGCTCAGCGATGGCCTCAAGCCCCTTTGCCTCGTCCTGGTTTCCGTCGAACTCGCCAAAATCCGGGCACTTGGTTATTATCACCGCATCCGCCCTTTTCACCTGAGAGGCTAAATCGCGGAGCCTGCCTATAGGTAAAAGGTTGTCCCCGGCAATGGTGCGGTTATAGTTTACGAGCAGGATGTTGCAGGAAGGTTTAATCTTGCGGTACTGGAAAGCATCGTCGAGGATTATGAGATTAACCCCGTATTCCTCTACTACCTTGCGGATTGCAAAGGCGCGATCCTTGCAGACTGCCACTATGATTTGCGGGAACTTCCTTTTTATCTGAAGAGGCTCGTCTCCGCAAAGGGAGAAATCGTCTGTTGCCTTGACCTCGTGATATCCTTTGCTCTTCCTCTTGTATCCCCTGGAAATCACAGCAATGCGGTACTTGCCGCCCAGCATGTACACAAGCATTTCAGTGTGAGGGGTTTTCCCAGTGCCCCCCACAGAAATGTTTCCCACCGATATGACGGGTATGTCAAAACTTTCAGATTTCAACACTCCCTTGTCGTACAACTTGTTCCTTATGGCTAAAGTCAGCCAGTAAGGGAAGAGGAGTGTTTTGCTTGCAATTCCGGTAGATGCCATGCACATCGGTAATTATGGAAAGGCATCAATAAGTAAGTCTCGTCCTTTCCATTACAGCGTTGAGGGCAAGATAGATTGCCGTATCAAAGTCGTCTGAACCATTCCTTGAGTTACAGAGCAGAACTCCGTTGACTCCATTGAGGCCTCTTGCAATAATTGTAGCCGTTCCGTTGATGTTTCCTCCGTGGAAAGAAGCCCAAGGAAGAGTGTTGTGCCCTATTCTCCAGCCGAATCCGTAACCACCCTTACCAGAAGATGTATAGTTTGTGTACATCATGTCAAGAGTCTCTTTCTGAAGAATGTCAGGAACAACGGTTCCATAATCAATCGCGCACACAAGCTGCATGAGGTTAACGGCTGAATTGATTACAGCACCACAGGCTGCTACAACCGTCATATCGTTCTGATAGGCATCTGTTCCGTACTGAGCATAATAGCACACTTCGTTATCTCTTCTTCCGGATTTTGAGCTTTTTCCAATCCATACATCTGTAATGCCGGCTTTTGCTTCAACCTTTTTCAGATAAGACTCGTATGTCTCGCCCGTAATTTTCTCCACTATCTGTCCAAGAAGACAATATCCAAGATTGTAGTAAGAATAGCCGGATCCCGGAGTACATGCAATGTTCTTGACCATATACTCTGTTCTTCCCTGGATGCTCTTGCCGGCAAAACGGCTGTCGCTGCCTGCAAAGATAGGGTCTGTGCCACCCGTTAAAGCATAGGTCCATCCGGTTGTATGAGTCAAAAGATGCTTTACCGTAATCTTGTCTACACCGGAAGCATGGGCGCCTGGATACAGGCTATAAAGTATTCCCTCTTTGCTACCCTCTCCATTTGCTCCTGCAGGGGCAAATACGTAATCGTTTGGAGAAAGAAGGCCTTCTTCATAAAGGGTCATAATGCAGAGAGAGCACTGGAACTTGGATACGCTAGCCAGACGGAACAGCATATCCGGAGTAACCCTGACCTTAGGACTCGCGTCTATATTTGCATATCCATAACCCGCTGTATATGCAAGCTTTTCGTTCTTCGTGGTTGCAACGCTTATTCCCGGAATCTTGTACTTAGCCATAACAGCATAAACCTGAGCGTCACTTTCGGCATCACCCTTGCGCACCAGCACAATATAACTCTTTGAATGCTTTCCGTCCTCAGAAGTAACAACCAAATCAACATCCTTGGTAAAGTTTGCCGATGTAACTCCGGAAGTTGCAGCGGCTCCGGCCAATTTAACGGTAGCTTTGCTACTGGTACCGAATGTTGGAACCAACTTGGTAAGGTCTGTTGATTCAGGAACAGTAATCAGCACCAAATTGCGACTTTGTATAGTTGCTATAACCGCAGAAGGATTGGATACTAATCCCGGATTAGAAGCGGCCTTAAACTGGAATGTTGAAAGTTCACAAGCCGTAGAAGCCGCAGGAGTTGGTTTCTCTGGCTCAATTTTTCCGTTTTCTCCGCTACCGCCGCCGCAACTGCTCAGCATCAGCGATGAAATAACCACTAGCATTACCAAGAGTAATGCCTTTGTCTTTAGATAGAATTCTGAACGTTTCATAACTCTTTCCTATTTTATTTCCTATTATGATTTCTAATTATCAAAAAATCAGTCTCTCTTAATCTGCTGCTTGGAGAAGATATACTCTCCGTCAGCCGTAACTCCCTCTATAACAACGGTATAATCAGACAAGCCGTCTGACGTGTTAAAGTGGAATGTTCCCTTTCCGTTTTCCACTTCTACTGCCGGATCCCAGTAAACAGTAGCTCTCTTGTCTGAACCCGGACGGCTAATAGCCTTGCCCTGAACGTCGTAAGCCGGAGAATAGAATTTCTTAGGTCTCTGCCATCCAAGAGGATAGCCCTTGCTAACGTTTTTAGGCATTCCTGTTTTGGTGTTCGGCTTTGTCTTTATCATTATGACAGGAATAATTGTGCCGCTTCCGTCTTTCATAGGAGAGAACGGTGCCGCATCTATGCCGCGGAGGTAAACAAAAGCCTCCAGCTCATCCACATTATAATGCTCCAGTTCACTGGAAGAAGAGGCTTGGAAACCATTAACATAAACAATGATTTCAGTGTATTCGATAACTTCAAACTCCGTTGCCCTTGCCGGAACCCTGTAAACCAGTTTTCTTTCTCCGGAGATTGTATCTGTGTCAAACCTTATACCTGTACAGTTTTCAATGATATAGGTCATCAGGTCATAAGCTATGTAAGGCTTCAGGTCTTCTTCTGTCTTAAGCTGCCCCTGCTTGAAATACTGTACAGGGAAAGGAGAAACATTGTCTTTTGCCTTAACCATCCTCTGCGATGTAATATAGATAGGATCCAGCTGATAAACCTTTATTCCACCGTTATCATAGTAATTCTGAATCATGTACTGAGCGGCATCCTGAGAATAATCTACCCTCTCTTTCCTTCTCTGATACGGAATAACCGGAGCAAAGGAATCTTCCGTTATGGAAGGAATGAAAGACTTTCTGCCTCCCGTTCCCACTGCATTCACAATGAAGAGGGTGGAATCAGGGAAGTTGATGTCTTTCAACTCGAAATACCCTGCAGAATCAAGCTGTCCCATCGCTGAGAAATTGATAGAAGGGGCCACAAAGGAAACAATAGTGCTGCGGCCTCTCCTCAGCGATGCCTTCTTGACTTTACCGGAGATAGTCTGAATATACTCCTTTCCAAAATTCGGCATCTCATACTGACCTTTGAAGATGGCCGGAAGATCGTAATACTGCCAGCCTTGAGTCATCATCAGAAGATCCACGGCAGCTTCCCTTTCTTTCATATCCACTGCATCGTCAAAATAGCTCTGAGGGTTCTCCACATAGCCTTTAAGCTCAGATGAAAGCAGCATATAGGAAATGATATTGTCTTCCGTTCCCAGATATGGAGCGTGGGAATCATCTGTAACAGAAACAGAAAGGTCTCCTTTTACCGGACGGTTCAGCGTAATGGTGCAGGTTACAGGATCTCTCTGTCCATAACTCTTGCGGTCCGTAGCCAACTCAACTCCGCCTTCTGAAATCGGAAGCACAAAGAAAGGCCTCTTTGCATAGATGTTTCCCTGGCTATCCGCTATTGTCGCAACATTGACACCTTCTCCAAGCTTATTGATTGGCAGTGCAAGTTTAGAAGCTGCGCTTAGAGGTTTGCTGTAGAAAATCTCAGTACCGTCTGACAGGATGAAAAAGAGTGAATCCCTGTCCAGGTTTCCTGTAGCATATAGCTCGGCGATTATATTGTCTCCAGTGTAAGAAAGGTTAATCATAGCACCCGTACTTTCTGCCGCCGGAAGATTAACCCTTTTCTCTACATCCCTGGTGTCTTTAATGCGGGCATAATAACTGATTCCGGAAACTGGAACAAAGGAGACTTTGCCCATTCCGAGACTGTTAGTCTTGAAATCTGCAACCTTGTTGTTTTTATTGTCCAGTATTTCTCCTTCTACAATGGTTCCGAATCCGGTTTCATCCACGCACTTTACACCCAGAACAGCCTTCTGGCCGGCAAAATAGCGTCCGCTCTCCGGCAGGAACTGGCAATCTACATCATGCTTTGCTTTCTTCTCCTTCTTGAACGGATTGAGAACTCCAACTTTCAGATAGTCTTCCGTTACATCGTCCTTGTGATCTACAAGTTCCTTTACATAATTATCTTTCAACGGATTGATTACGGTAATCATCCTGCTGTAGATATAGTCTGCCGGGAAGTTGAGCGCCCAATAAGAATAGGCCCTGAGTATGGCGGTTCCAGTATTCATATCGCTGTCCAGCACCACATAACCATGAAGGATGCCGTTGCGTCTTTTGACCTTTACCCTTTGAGCCATCCTGTAAGTTTCCTCAATCTTATTGGAATAGACATTCTTGGCATAATAGTAAGTAAGCAGTTCTACATAGATGTAATTGCTCTCCGGGAATTCCGATGCCATGGAATTGTTTATCAGGTATCCTTTAAACCATACTGTATCTCCCACACAGTAAGTCTCCCTGTCTGTCTGAAGATAAAGCTTCTCCGGCGACAGAAGCTGGGAATATGCCTTGAAACGCTCTTCAAGCTTGTTCTGCGCAAACAAATTGCCGCAGAATAAGGCAACAATCGCTGCGATGACTGAGATTTTTAAAAATTTCTTCATAATGGAAACACGCTATTTGGGTGCAAAATAATAAAAAAAATCGGGATGGCTGTATCGTCATCCCGATTTTACTTGCAATTACTGCACCATGCAGCTCTTGCGCCTTTTTTAATCGCTGAGGGAGAATCTGCGGAAAGACAGAACCTTTACCTCCGGATCCATTCTCTTCAGATACTGTGCAACAGTCTCCTTGCCGTCTCCAAGAGCCAGAATCTGCTCGTTCAGAGTCTTCTCCTTGAAGAACTTGTTTAAACGTCCCATTGCAATGTTCTGAATCATGGCCTCTGGCATGTTAGCGGCTTTCTGCTCAGCAGCTTCCTTCATGATCTTTCTGCCCTGCTCTGCCTGCTCAGCGGTAATCCATCCCTTAGCTGTGTTGCTCTCGATATGATCCTCGCTGTCGAAATGGTTAGGATTCAGGCCAGCCTTGCTCAAAGCAGCGTCAACGGCCTTCTTAATCATCTCTTCCTTGGTCTTGGAAACTGCTATTGCAAGCTCCTCGTCCTTTCTTTCCTGAGGAATATCGTCTGCGGTAACAGCAATAGGAACCATTGCGGTAACCTGCATTGCAATCTCCTTTGCAACCTCGTCAGAAATCTTCTTGCTGAATCCAACGATTGTTGCAACTTTCTGGTTGCTATGGATGTACAAACCTACGAAAGGAGCCTCTATCTTCTCGTAGCATGCAACAACGTGCTTCTCGCCGCTCTTTCCGGTCTGATCCATGACAGCATCCTCGATGGTCATGTCTCCAACCTTGCACTTCTTGAGTTCGTCAAGATTTGCAGGAATGTTGGCGATGGCAGCGTCAGCTATGCCGTTTGCAAGAGCCTGGAAGCCCTCGGTCTTGGCTACGAAATCTGTCTCGCAACCCAGGCAAGTGAGTGTGGCAACAGTCTTGTCCGCATTTGCGCGTGCAAGAACTGCACCTTCTGTAGTCTCTCTGTCAGAACGCTTTGCAGCGATGACCTTACCCTTCTCCCTCAGAATTTCCTTTGCTCTTTCGAAGTCGCCCTCAGCCTCTATCAAGGCCTTCTTGCAGTCCATCATACCGGCCTGCGTCATCTGGCGAAGCTTCATTACGTCTGATGCTTTGATTTCCATAATCAATCTCCTTTCTTTAATTATTCAGCCTTTGGCTCAGCCTTCTTTGCCGGCTTGGAGTCGTCTGTATTGACTTTTCTTCTAGGACGGATTTTCTTGCCCTCAGGCATTGCGTCAGAAGCCTTCTTCTCACCCTCAGCCTTTGCAAGTTCCTTATCCTTAGCTTTCTTCTCCTCCTCGGCAGCCATCTTCTCTCTCTCGAGTTTTCTCTCTTCCAGTCCTTCTGCAATTGCTCCGCAGAGTGCGCTAACTACAAC
>JAFZMA010000065.1 GCA_017551215.1 Bacteroidales bacterium
GGGTATTTGATATCGCAGAGGAAAAGAGCCTGGCCGGGAACACTCAGGCCGGCGGAAGAGCGGTTTTTCTTTTTCAGCATCTCGGCGATCCACTCCGGTTCCCTCTTGCCGGTGCCCACCTCCAGCAATGAGCCCACCATGGCGCGTACCATATTCCGGAGGAAGCGGTTGGAGGTTACGGTAAAGACCAGTCTCTTTCCGGAGGCTTCCCTGGCAAACGGGGTGGGCAGCGGGGCTTTTTTCCAGAAGGCTTCCGTTACGGTGCAGATTGGAGAAGTGACATCGCTGCCGGTCTTCTGGAGGCTGGAAAAGTCTTGAGTGCCAATAAAGTACCGAGCGGCGGAGTTCATGGCGTCCATGTCCAGATCCCTGCACTTGAAATACCAGGTATGCGGCCCAAGGAACGGGGATGGCTCTGTGCTCAGATAATACTTGTAGGTGCGGCTCACCGCATCGAATCTGGCATGAGCGTCCGGGTGCATTTTATAGATGCCGGAAACCTTGATGGAATTGGGTAGAATGGCATTTATTTTGTATAGAAAATGGTGCTTGGTTTTTCCGCTCAAAGCTATTGGAGACGTGATTTCCGTGTGGGCGAAATAGTTGACGGCATTGACCCCGCTGTCAGTTCTTCCGGCTCCCGTAATCTCGACATCTTCCTTAAGCAAAAGAGAAAAAGCCTTTTGCAGCTCCTCCTGGATGCTCGGCGCATTCTTCTGGAGCTGCCAGCCATTGAAAGGCCCCCCGTCGTATGAAAGCTTTATGAAGTATTTCATATAGGCGCAAAGATAGCGCAAATCGGGCGAAAACAAAGTAGTGCAAATTGAGAGAAACAAAATATTTAAAGTAATTCAAAGTTATGGAGAATGTAAACATAAAAGAACTGAACGACAGGATTCAGAAGGAGAGTGCCTTTGTAGACATCATCTCTATGGAAATGAACAAAGTCATCGTAGGGCAGAAGCATCTGATCGAGGACCTGCTTATAGGCCTGCTGGCAGACGGACACCTTCTCTTGGAAGGAATGCCGGGCTTGGCAAAAACCTTGGCTATCAGTACCCTCAGCGATATAATAGATGCAAAGTTCCAGAGGATTCAGTTCACCCCGGACCTGCTCCCGTCCGATATAGTGGGAACAATGATTTACAGCCAGAAGAATGAGCAGTTCCAGGTAAAGAAGGGTCCGGTTTTCGCCAACTTCGTACTGGCGGACGAGATTAACCGTTCCCCTGCAAAGGTTCAGAGCGCGCTTCTGGAGGCCATGCAGGAAAGGGCTGTTACCATCGGTGACCAGACTTACGAGTTGCCTAAGCCATTCCTGGTAATGGCAACCCAGAACCCGATAGAGCAGGAGGGAACCTATCCGCTGCCAGAGGCTCAGATGGACCGTTTCATGCTTAAGGTCATTGTCAACTATCCTAGAAAAGACGAGGAGAAGCTCATCATAAAGATGCACAACGCCCAGGAATTCCCTAAGGCAAGCACAGTTCTGAAGCCTGAAGATATTGTCAGGGCACGTAGCGTGGTAAAGGATGTTTACATGGACGAGAAGATTGAGCGTTACATTGTGGACATAGTTTATGCCACCAGAACTCCTGAAGAGTACGGACTTGGCAAGATCAAGGGAATGATCCAGTACGGAGCATCACCAAGAGCCAGCATTTCCCTGGCAAAGGCAGCCAAGGCCTACGCCTTCATAAAGAGAAGGGGATATGTTATTCCAGAAGATGTAAGAGCCGTCTGCTACGAGGTTCTACGCCACCGTATAGGTCTGACATACGAAGCTGAGGCAGAAGATATTACAACCGAGAATCTGATAACCGAGATAGTAAACGTAGTTGCAGTTCCTTAATCCAGGAGGCCATTATGGACAACTCTCTTTTAAAGAAAGTGCGCAAGATCGAGATCCGGACCAGGAGTCTTTCCCACCAGATCTTTGCCGGAGAATATCACTCCGCCTTCAAGGGCAGGGGTATGGCCTTCAGCGAGGTTAGGGAATACCAGTTCGGAGACGATGTCCGCAACATGGACTGGAACGTTACCGCAAGGCTCCGTTCTCCGTACATCAAGGTGTACGAAGAGGAGAGAGAGCTTACCGTGGTTCTCCTTGTAGACGTTTCTTCTTCCAGTATTTTTGGAACATCCACCAAGACCAAAAGGGAACTTGTGGCAGAAATAGCTGCCGTGCTATCTTTCTCTGCCTCAATCAACAACGATAAGGTTGGAGCACTTTTCTTCTCTTCCAGGGTTGAGAAGTTCATTCCTCCGAAGAAAGGAAGAAGCCATCTGCTGAGAATCATATCCGAGCTTCTGGAGTTCAAGCCGTCCCAGCCGGGAACGGATATTTCAGAGGCGCTCAGGTTCCTTTCCAGAGCCATTAAGAAAAGGTGTACGGCGTTCCTTCTTAGCGACCTTCTGGATGTGGACCGCAACGGCAAGCCTCGTTACGAGGATGCACTTAAACTTGCCGCCAACCGCCACGAGATTTCCGCCATCAACATCTACGATCCGAGGGAAAGGGAAATCCCGGATCTCGGTCTGGTAAGGGTAAGAGATGCGGAAACCGGTTCGGAAGGATGGATAGACACATCCAGCAGAAGCGTCCGGAACAGCTACTCGCAGTGGAGCCGCAACGTTCTGGCATCTGCCCAGCAGCTTTTCAACCGCTACAAAGTGGACACCGTAAGTATTTCTACAGACGACGATTATGTGAAGAGCCTCATAGCGTTCTTCAAGAACAAGTAAATTATGTTCAGAAAATCAATCATAACAATAGCCCTTGCAGTTATGTCTGTCCAGGCAGGGTGGAGCCAGAGGTTGGAAAAGTCTACGCTTTCCGCGGATTCCCTTCTGGTAGGGGACCAGGTGGTATGGACTTTTGACTTCAGCGTTCCGGAAGGAAAGATGCTGGCTGTAGCTCCTTATTCAGAGATACTTGCAAGAGACACCACTATCCGCGGAGCTGTGGAGGTGGTCCGGGATTTTGAACTGGACACCCTTAGCGTGAAGAAGAATCTTGCACAGCTCAGGGGAAGAATCCTCCTTACCTCTTTTGACAGCGGAGCCTTCCGTCTTCCACCTCCAATCATACTAGTGGAAAAGGACGGAGGCTCAGAGGCGGACACACTTAAGATAGACTCCAAGACACTGTATGTTAACACTATACCTGTAGATACCGCCACATTCAAGATTTACGATATCAAGCCGCAGGAGACATATCCGGTAACCTTCAAAGAGGTGCTCCCTTGGATACTTCTTGGACTTGGAATTGCAGCACTCATCTGGGCTATAGCAAGATACATTGTCATGAGGAGGAAGAACAAAGACTTCTTCGGAAGGAGCATAGAGTCTGACCCGCCTCACATTGTGGCTCTCAAGAAACTGGAGAAGATCCGTTCCGACAAGCTCTGGCAGAACGGAAAGGAGAAACTTTTCTATACTGGAGTCACCGATGCCGTCAGGGAATACATAGACAAGAGGTATGGTGTAAGGGCAATGGAGCAGACCTCTTCTGAAATTATGGACTCTCTGAAGGACAAGCAGATAGAAGAGAAGGTGCTCAGCGATTTGGGAGCCATGTTCACCACCTCGGACCTTGTGAAGTTTGCCAAGCATACTCCTGGCGCTGAGGATAACGAAAAAGCAATACCGGCTGCAGTGAACTTTGTGAATTTCGCCTACATGCAGCAATTGAAGGAAATTGAGGGCGAGAAGAAAAATGAGGAGGACAAATAATGTTCTTTGAATATCCAAAACTATTGTGGCTGCTTGCGCTTGTTCCCCTTGCCATCCTTATTTACATATGGCGGGAGATAAAGGGCAGACATCCTTATCTCACGGTTTCAGACATAACCCCGTGGAAGCTGGACAACCAGGGCTTCTTAAAGCGTTTGGCCAGGCATATTCCGTTTATACTCAGGTGTGTGGCTGTTGCTGCTCTGGTTCTTGCAATAGCCCGTCCGCGTTCCGCTTCTGAACTTGAGAAGGTTTCTACGGAGGGAATAGACATAGTTCTCTGCATAGACGTTTCTACCAGTATGCTGGCCATGGACTTCAAGCCGGACAGAATCAACGCCGCAAAGCAGATTGCCATAGAGTTCGTTGCCCAGAGACCCGCAGACAGGATGGGCGTAGTTGTCTTTGCCGGAGAGAGTTATACGCAGTGTCCGCTTACAACAGACCGTCAGACTCTTATAAACATGATGAAGGACATCAACTGCGGAGTCATAGAAGACGGAACAGCCATAGGAAACGGCATAGCCAATTCCGTTGCGCGCCTTAAGGAATCAGATGCCAAGAGCAGGGTAGTTATTCTGCTTACGGATGGTGTGAACAACTGCGGCGAGATTTCTCCCCAGATGGCTACAGAGATTGCAAAGACTTACGGCGTAAGGGTTTACACTATAGGAATCGGTGCAATGGGAGAGGCCCCTTATCCAACTGACTACGGTGTTCAGATGGTTAAGGTGGACATCGACGAGCCGCTTATGAAGCAGATTGCAGCCGATACCGGAGGCAAGTATTTCCGAGCCACGGACAACACCAAGCTTGCGGAAATCTATGCGGAAATCAACAAGATGGAGAAAACCAGGACTATTGTTGATACCTATCCGCAGTACAAGGAGCTGTTCATGAGATTTGCCATGATAGCGCTTCTTGCTGTTATTCTGGAAGTTATAATGAGATTGTTTACAAGGCATCTGCCTGATTAGGGAGGAGGGATCATGTTACAGTTTGCAAGACCAGTTTTTCTTCTTTTCATACTTGCGATACCGCTGTTCTATGTTTTCTATGCACTGTATCGCAGAGGAAGAGCCCGCCGTCTGAGACGTTTCGGAAATCCGGAAATGGTTGATTCCCTGATGCCTGAACGCTCCAAGGCAAAGGGTTGGCTCCGTCTCACTTGCTTCTGCCTGGCCTGGCTTTTCCTTATGCTCGGACTTTCCCGTCCGCAGATAGGAGCCAAGCTCCGCGAGAGCAGCAACACCGGCAGCGAGATTATGGTGGCACTGGACGTTTCCAACTCCATGAAAGCCAAGGACTATTCTCCTAACCGCCTGGAAAGGGCCAAGATGGATCTCTCCCGCCTGATGGACAAGCTGCACAGCGACCGCATTGGCCTGGTGATTTTTGCAGGCGAGAGTTTTGTCCAGGTTCCGATTACGGCGGACTATGTTTCCTCAAAGATGTTCCTTTCCGGAATCAACACTTCTTCCATTCCGGTTCAGGGCACTGCAATCGGCAATGCCATAACCACTTGTGCCCAGAGTTTTTCCATGGAGGGCATGCAGGAAGAGGGCAACAAGGCAATCATTGTCATCAGCGATGGAGAAAACCACGAGGATGATGCTGTGGCCGCAGCCGAGTATGCCCACAAGGCCGGAATCAATGTCTTCTGCATAGGCGTGGGAACCCCTAAGGGAGAGCCGATTCCAGATGACGGCGGTGGCCTGATGAAAGACAGGGACGGCCAGATTGTGGTAACCAAGCTGGACGAGGAAACCCTTAAGCGCATCGCTGAGGCTGGTGGTGGAATTTATGTGCGGGCTTCTGATACCAACTTTGGCCTCGGCGATATAGTGGAAAAGATAAGGGAACTTAAAAAGACTTCATATCAGGAACTTGCATTTGAGGAGTACAACGAGCAGTTCATGTATTTCTTTGGCATTGCGCTGTTCTTCCTGGTACTGGAATTTTTAATCGGCGACAGGAAAATGAAAAAGAAACTTTTTGCCGTGCTCATCCTTCTGACTCTCACCTCTGTTCAGATGTCCGCTCAGGTAGACAAGAGAGACGTAAGAAGGGGAAACCGCTATTTCAAGAAAGACAAATGGAAGCAGTCTGAGGTGGAATACCGTAAGGGTCTTCTCAAGGATTCCCTCTCTGTAAAAGGCAATTACAACCTTGGCAACGCGCTTTACAAGCAGAACGATCTGGAGGGTGCGGCAAAGGCCTACGCTCCAATTGCAGACACTGTGTCCAAGTTTCCGTTTACTCCGTCCTGGAAAGGTGTCAGCAGCAAGATGCCTGCGATACCGGATAATGTCCAGGGCTCTAAAGATGATCCTCTCCTGAAGATGCAGGGTAAGGACGATGCGGCCTCCAAGTACTTCTTCAATCTTGGCAACATGATGCTTCAGGCCAAGCAGTGGGACAAGGCGATGGAGGCATATAGACAGGCCCTTCTGCGTAATCCGGCAGATATGACTGCCAAGGCAAGCTACTCGTACGCACGCAAGATGCTTCAGAACCAGCAGCAACAGCAGCAAAACCAGCAGAATCAGCAGGATCAACAGAATCAGCAGGATCAACAGAATCAACAGAATCAGCAGGATCAGCAGGATCAGCAGAACCAGAATCAGGACCAAAACAAGGATCAGAATCAGGATCAGAACAAAGACCAAAATCAGGATCAGAACAAGGATCAGAATAAAGACCAGAACCAAGACCAAAATCAGGATCAAAACAAGGATCAAAACCAGCAAAACCAGGATCAAAATAAAGATCAGAACAAGAACCAGAATCAAGATCAGAATCAGCAGAACCCCAATCAAGACCAGAATGATCAGAAACAGGATCAGCAGAATCAGCCGCAGGGTGGAGGTTCTGACCAGAAAATGAGTTCAGAGGCTGCAGCCCAGATGCTCCAGGCCATTCAGGATAAGGAGAAGGGCACTCAGGAAAAGGTGAAGAAAGCAAAGGCTATGGCCGCCAAGAAAAAGAAGAAAGACAAGAATTGGTAAATTTGCACTTGCGATAGCATAGAATATGAAAAACGGATTATTGAGATTAGCGTTGATTGTAAGCCTTGTGCTGGGAGCCTCTGGTATTTGGGCTCAGAACAGTTTCAAGGTAGAAGCTCCTAATGTTGTTGGGGAAGGCGAGAGGTTTCTTGTGAAGTTTGTGGCAAACGGAGAGGTTTCCAATTTCAATCCTCCTTCCTTTGCAGGTGCAGATGTAATAGCTGGCCCCACAACTTCCACATCTTGGAGCTCTACCATTATAAACGGCAAGAGGTCAAGTTCCTACACAAAGACATACACTTACGTTCTTGAGGCTTCGGATCAGGAAACCGTTTCGGTTTCTTCCGCAAGCGCGGAGATAGAGGGAACTGTCTACACCACAAAATCGCTGAGTATAGAAGTGGTCAAAGGCTCTTCTTCCCAGTCTTCCGCAACTCAGGGCCAGAACCAGCAGCAGGCCTCCGGCCAGCCTTCCGCGGCTTCTTCCCAGCCTCAGAACCGCAGTCAGGATTATGACGATGATCCGGGCATCACTTACGGAAAGGCGGACCTGTTCCTGAGACTATCGCTGAATAAGACAAAAGTATTTAAGGGAGAGCCTATTACAGCAGTCCTGAAAATATATACGAGGAGCAACATTGTTGGTTTTGACGATATTAAATGGCCTGTATTCAACGGCTTCTGGAGTGAGGAGACAGAGGCTCCGCAAAATCTGAATTTCGTGAGGGAGAAGGTTGGGAACCAGATTTACAACAGTGCCGTAATACGCCGCTATATGCTTATGCCTCAGAAGAGTGGAGCTCTTACAATAGATCCGGCAGAGATGGTTTGCCAGGTAGAGGTTGCCTCCCGTCCAAGAGGACGCAGCATTCTGGACGACTTCTTTGACATGGTAGACCACAACTATGTTAAGAAGCGTCTTTCCACCGGCAAGATTACCGTTAATGTTTCCGAGATTCCGAGCGGCGCCCCTTCCACCTTCGGCGGAGGAGTGGGTAAACTTAACATGACAGCACGCCTTACAAAAGACAGTCTCAACGCCAATGAGGCAGCTTCTCTGATTATAGAACTCAGCGGCAGCGGCAATCTGAACCTCATACAGAATCCTACCGTTGTATTCCCTTCAGACTTTGAGAGATATGACGCCAAGAGCAGTAACAGTTTCTCCAATTCGGCAGAAGGTTATACCGGAAAGAAGACAATTGAATATCCGTTCATTCCAAGAGGAGAGGGCGTGTATGAGATTCCGCCTATACATTATTCTTACTTTGACCTTGGACAGAGGCAGTACAGGACTCTTACCACGGATACAATTACCGTGAAAGTTGGCAAGGGAACTTCCCAGAACACTGGCGGAATGTATATCCCGCAAACCCAGAAAACTGTAAACAATCTTGGCGAGGATATACGCTACATTAAAACGTCAATGCCTTCTATGAAGGGAGAAAACTTCCTGGTGTTCAACTGGATATATTATGTGATAGCCGCAGTTTTGGCAGGTCTGTTCTTCCTTGTGACCAAGCTTATGAAAGACAGGATTGCACTTAGGAAGGATGTTGTTCGCAGCCGTAACCGCAGGGCCAACAAGGTTGCCCGCCAAAGGCTCCGCCAGGCCCAGGCCTTCCTGTCTCAGAACAAGGTGCAGGAATTCTACGAGGAGCTCCACAAGGCTATTCTTGGTTACACGGCAGACAAGCTTTCCATCCAGCGGTCTGACCTTCAGAGGGATATTATTCAGGAGACTCTGCTTTCCAGGAATGTGCCTCAGGAAGACGTGAACTCCCTTATAGCCCTTCTGGATGACTGCGAGATGGTGCGCTATTCTCCTGAGGGAGCGGCGGGTGCAATGGACGCGCAGTACCACAAGGCTGCTGAACTTATTTCTGGATTCGAGAATAAATTGTAAAGGATATGGAGATGAAAAGGTTATTACTCACACTTGTGCTTGCCTGCTTTGCCACAGGCCTCATGGCTCAGGAAACGGAGGCTCCAAGAAGCCAGGCCGCAATCTGGAAGAGTGCAGAGGAGGCGTATTCGGTTGCTGATTATGACAGTGCAATCCGCGAGTACCAGTCTCTGGAAAAGTCCGGAGCGGTTTCTTCCTCCCTCTTTTACAATCTTGGAAACTCTTTCTACCGCAAGGGTAATGTTGGCAAGGCCATTCTGTACTACGAGAGAGCGCTAAAACTTGAGCCTGCAGACCAGGACATAAAGCACAATCTGGAAATGGCAAGAGTCCACACTCTGGACAAGATAGATTCAGTGCCTCAGTTCATTCTGGTGGAGTGGGTCAAGAATGTGCGCAACAAGCTGTCTTCCAATGCATGGGCAATTGTATCGCTGATCTTTCTGGCAATCTCGGTAGCATTGCTGCTGCTTTACAGGTTTGGCCGCTCCATTTCTTCCAGAAGGGTTTATTTCATCATCGCGATGGTTATGCTTGCCCTGACATTGTTCAGCTTCCTGTTTTCTCTTGGCCTGGCCCGCCAGGCAAGCGATACGGATACCGCAATTGTAGTCGAGAACATAGGCAGTGTCAAGAGCGCTCCCGCCGCAGGAGGCAACAGCATATTCGTTCTGCATGAGGGAACCAAGGTAAAGATCCTTGAGAGCGTTGAGCAGTGGAGCAAAATAGAGATCCAGGACGGCCGCCAGGGATGGATAAAATCCTCTGACATAGAAGTTATTTAACCTATACAATATGAATTTCAGGAAAATTTTGTTGAGCGTGGCTGTCTTTATGATGGCTGCGGGGTCTTTGTGTGCCCAGGATGTAAAGTCTGCCGGATCAGTCAAGGACGGAACTTATTCAGGAGTCAGGATTCCGGCAAAGGAGGACGGTAGCCTTAAGTTTGCCGTTATGAGCGATGTGCATATTTCTGTGGGAACGCCGTCTGAGCAGGGAACTTTGGATTGCGTGGAGGATATCAACAAGAATCCTGATATTCAGTTTGTTCTGATAACTGGCGATATTGCGAACTTTGGCTCGGACGATGAAATTGCATCGGCGAAGAATATATTTGACAAGTTGAAAATGCCGTGGTTCATTATTCCGGGCAACCACGATGCCACCTGGAGTGAGAGCGGAACCAATTCCTTTACCCGCATATTCGGATACGAAAGGTTTGAGTTTGAGGCCGGTGGAGTAAAGTTCCTTGGAACGCCATGTGGCCCGAACATCAGGATGGCTCCGGCTCTGGTGCCGAGGGAAAGCATGCTCTGGCTGGAGGACCAGATAGGGAAGATGCCTCAAGACCAGCCGCTTTTCTTTGTGAACCATTATCCGCTGGATACGTCTTTGCTCAAATATGACAATGTGCTGGAACTTTTGAAAACCAAGAATATACAACTGGTGTTCTCCGGGCATTGGCATGTGGACAGGGCTATGGAATACGAGGGTGTTCCGGGAGTTATCATCCGCTCTACCCTGGCAACTGCAAAGGGGGAGAAAGGTTATGTCATCGCTGAGCTTAAAGGTTCCCTGATTACTTTTCAGGACAAGATAGTGGGTAAGAAAGAGCCTGGAAAGGTTTGGTATACGATAAGGCTGAGCCAGGGCAAGGCTTATCCGGATAACGTTGTGTATGAGCATCCTAAAAACGATTTCAATGCCCGTTTCCCGCAGGTTAGGGAAGTGTGGCGTTTTGAAAACGGGGCGGATATAGGAAGTGCTGCCGCTATCTGGAGCAGGAAGAACCAGGCATATCCCGGAGAGGGTTTCAATGCACTGCCAAGCATTAAAGGCGGAGTCAAGGAGGGGGATATTGTCATCTTCGCCGATGAGGCCGGCATGATTTACGGCTTGGATGCGGTTACCGGAAAGAAGAAGTGGGAGTTCAAGACTGAGGGAAAGATATTCTCCACTCCGGCCGTTTCAGGGGATTACGTTGTTGTGGGAAGCTCGGACAACTACATCTGCTGCCTGAATCCGGAAAACGGCAAATTAAGGTGGAAACTCGCCTGCGGCAAGTCTGTGCTTGGAAGCGCCAATATCTACAAGGAAACCGCCTATATCGGGGCTTCTGACGGCATATTCCGGGCAATCAGCATCAAGAACGGAAAGCTTTTGTGGAAATACAGCAAGATGAAAGGCTTTGTGGTTAGCCGGCCGTATGTGGACAAGGAGCAGGTAGTTGTGGGAGACTGGGGGAACACCCTCTATTCCTTCAACCCTA
>JAFZMA010000066.1 GCA_017551215.1 Bacteroidales bacterium
CAACCGTACCAACACTATCCTCCAGAGTGCGTTCTTCAAGATTACGGGCATAATTCCTTACGAGGATGCCGTTAAGGAGATGAAGAAGATGATAGACAAGAGCTACGGCAAGAAGGGCGAGAACATCGTCAAGATGAACTATGCTGCAGTTGACCGTGGTGGCGAGTACGTTAAGGTAGAGATTCCGTTCGAGTGGAAGAACCTGAGTGCTAGCAAGTTTGTTCCAGACAGCTACAACCGTTTGGCTCCGGATTGGGTTAGGCAGATTGCAGACCCTGTGAACGCTCAGTGCGGTAACGATCTTCCGGTGAGCGCATTCCAGAACTTCCCGGATGGAACTATTCCAGCAGGAACAGCCGCTTACGAGAAGAGAGGAATTGCTACTCACGTTCCTGAATGGAATCCTGCAAACTGTATCCAGTGTAACCAGTGTGCGGCTATCTGTCCTCACGCTGCTATTCGTCCGTTCCTGCTTAAGGATGAGGAGATTGAGAAGGCTCCTAAGGCAGCTCTCAGAGTTCTTAAGGTTGCAGACGGAAAGGCTAACCTCAAGGATTACAAGTTCGTTATGCAGGTTGATCCGGCAGACTGTACCGGTTGTGCCAACTGTGCAGACGTCTGCCCGGCCAAGGAGAAGGCTCTGGTGATGAAACCGGCAGATACTCAGGCCGCTCAGCAGAAAGCATTCGACTGGCTGCATAGCAAGGTGGGCTACAAGGACGAGGTTATGAAGAGGGACAGCAACATAAAGGCTTCCCAGTTTGCACAGCCTCTGTTCGAGTTCTCCGGTGCTTGTTCAGGTTGCGGCGAGACTCCGTACATCAAGCTGATTTCCCAGCTGTTCGGAGACAGGATGATGGTTGCAAACGCTACTGGATGTACATCTATCTACAGCGGAAGCTTCCCTGCATCTCCTTACTGCAAGGACAAGAACGGAAAGGGTCCGGCTTGGGCCAACTCCCTGTTCGAGGACAACGCAGAATTCGGTCTGGGTCAGAGGCTCGGTTTTGCAAGACTGCGCGCTACCCTGGAGGACAGGGCAAGGGCAGCCGTTGCAGACGAGAAGTGCTCTGAGGAGGTTCGCGCTCTTCTGAAGCGCTGGCTTGAGAATCTCCGCGATGTGGCTGTTTGCAAGGAGATTGCAGCAGCTCTCCCGGCAGCTCTGAAGGAGTGCAAGTGCGCTCATTGCAAGGGCATCGCTGAGTATATCGATTGCATAATTCCTCGTTCCCAGTGGATCATTGGCGGAGACGGTTGGGGATACGATATCGGTTACGGCGGACTGGATCACGTGCTTGCTTCCGGCGAGAATGTGAACGTTCTGGTTGTTGATACCGAGGTTTACTCCAACACCGGCGGACAGTCTTCCAAGAGTACTCCTGCCGGAGCCGTTGCCAAGTTTGCTACAAGCGGCAAGAAGATTCGCAAGAAGGATCTTGGAATGATGGCTATGAGCTATGGTTATGTGTATGTGGCTCAGGTAGCTACAGGCGCCAGCCAGATGCAGTACCTCAACGCTCTCAAGGAGGCTGAGGCTCACGACGGTCCATCTCTGATTATTGCCTACGCTCCATGTATCAACCATGGTCTGAAGGCCGGTATGGGACATTCCCAGCTGGAGGAGAAGAAGGCAGTCGAGTGCGGATACTGGCATCTGTACCGCTTCAATCCGGACGCTCCTGAGGGAACAAATCCGTTCACTCTGGACAGTAAGGAGCCAGACTGGAGCAAATTCCAGGACTTCATCAAGGGAGAGGTTAGATATGCATCATTGCTGAAGACCTTCCCGCAGGAGGCCGAGGAACTCTTCTCGCTCACAGAGAAGTACGCCAAGCTCCGCTACGAGGGCTACAAGAAGCTCGCCGGCAAGTAACCGCCGAGGTTCCCTGAATGTTCAGATCCCTGTACGCTTCCACGTGCAGGGATCTTTTTTTTGGGGGATGGCGTCTTTCTCTGCGATGGTGCCTTGTAAGTGCCTGAAAGTCAGCGCGTCCTAAATATTACTGCGCCATGTGACGAGGTAATATTAGCAACGCACTGATAATGAACGCATTGCAGGGCACCATCGCCTGAGGCTGAAACTTTTATGACTGGCGAGTTTTGATTTGTCGGAAAAAATCGCTTAACTTTATAAAAGATTTAAACGCGATATAACGCATAGTTATGAAAACAAGCAGATACAATTCTTTTTACACCCCGATGGGGCTGGTTAATCTTGAGCATCTTGCGCACGGTAGCGTGCACATGGAATGGGAGGGGATGCACATTTATGTGGATCCTTGCTCGGATTTCTTTGATTTTACCGATTGCAGGAAAGCGGACCTGATTCTCCTTACGCACGCTCACACAGATCATTACGATACCAAGGCAATTGAGGAGATTGCCATGCCGAACACTACGTTCATTGTTAGCCGCGGCGTAAGGACAGTTCTGGAGAACGATCTTTTGGGCATGCGGAGCGGAACGGCCAAAGGCGCTGACGGAAAGCTTCTTCCGCGTCTGGATCTGGACAACAATCCTCTGAATGTTGACCCTTCCACCAATCTGGTGAGCATGCTGAACATTCCTAAGTTGCGCCATTGCAAGGTCATTACACTGGAGAACGGGGAGAGCGTTTCTTCTATCGGCTTGACTATTACCGCAATTCCGGCATACAACATCAACCGCAAGAGGGATAACGGACATCCGTTCCACATCAAGGGAGAGGGTAACGGCTACCTGATTTCCATGCAGGGGTTCGACATCTACTTTGCCGGAGATACCGAGCCGATTCCGGAAA
>JAFZMA010000067.1 GCA_017551215.1 Bacteroidales bacterium
AAAGGTTAATGCTTCCTGCAGCCGGATAGAGAAGAATCTGGTGCTTTCTTCCAAGTTGAGCGACGCCTTACTCTACACGGACATAAGTCCTTGGCTTCTTAAGGTTAAGGCTATGACAGAAGAAGCAATTGGCTTGCTGGAAGGAGGAAATCCGGTTGCGGTAGATTACGATAATGATCCGAGATTCCGTTTTGAGATTCTTGGCGGAATGGGCGAGCATATAAAAATGGCGGAACGCACCGCTGAGCCTTCTGCCAAATGTCTTCTGCCATTCATATACTGGCTGAGAGAACAGAACTAACGTTTTGCGGGTTTCTTCAAATACGCCGGAATTTCTTAAATTGCATCAGAAAAACACATTATCGCTGAGTATTACAATGAAAAGTTTTCGCAAGATATTCATAGCCGCACTGGCGGTTCTGTTCGGGTCTTGGGTGAACATGCAGGCCCAGGATGCTCTTTCCACGGAAGGCAATACAATCTCAAAGACTGTAAGGCACAAGTCTTCTAAATCGCTGAAGCAGAAAAGGGTTGAGGAATTCATTGCCAAGAGCGCAGAGGCAGGCGCTGCAGAGAATGTGCAGACAATAAAGCTGGATTTAGGCGTAAGCGTGAGTTTCTCTTTAGGGGCAGACTGCAGCAGGAAAGGCTTTACCGTAAAAGCCACAGATATTACCGTAAACGTTCCGGATTCCAAGCCAATTCCTCTGGAGAATCTGGAAAACTACATCCAGGATAAGACAGCCATCCTCAACAGTTTGGAGAAAAACCTCATAGACCTTAGGACGGACAGGCCGGGAGAATCTTCAGACAAATACAACATGAGGATGGAAGAACTGAATAAAGTCATTAGGATCATGACCTTTAACCGCGATATGCGCAATTCTGTATCCAAAGCCCCAACCGCAGTTGCAGAATTCCTGGACCGCTTTGCACAGTATGTCATTACCGGAGAATAAGTTATATGCTTAATTGGTTGATACTCAGCGATTACATTGGCGCAGTATCTAGGTCGGATGCTTTGCCTTTGTAGACCGGATCCCTCTTTTCCAGGAAGGAGTTGATGCCTTCCTTATAGTCTGCGCCTTGATATACCCTTGTGCGATAAGCGTTTATCTTCTCGAAACTCTCAGACGGGATTACCGTTGCGGCTTTGCTTAGTATGCGGAACTGGCGCTTGATGGCGCTAATGCTTACTATGCTGTTGCGGCGCAGAGGGTTCAGGAAGTTCTTCTCAAGAACATCGTCGAGCTCTTCCGGCTTGGCTATCCTGTTGATAAGGCCAACGTTAAGAGCGTCGCTTGCTGTAATAGTGGTTGCAAGGAAGAACATCTCCCTTGCCTTGTTCATGCCTAGCTGGTTGATGAAGTGCATTATGCCGGACGCGTTGTAAGGGATACCGATTTTGGCCGGAGTGATGGCGAATGTTGCCGTATCGGCGCTTACAATCATATCACAGGAAAGGCAAAGGTCGCACGCGCCGCCCCATACGGTTCCGCTAACGCAGGCAATTACCGGGATAGCCGTTTCCTGAACTTTCCTAAGCAGTTTTTCCATAGGAACGTCGTATGCCAGAGGATCTTCCCCGTCTTTCGGAAGTTCTCGGATATCGTGGCCGGCGCTCCAGACACCGTGGCTGCACTGTGCCTTGATGACTATGCCCACGCACTCTTTGTCGTATCCGTACTGGATGGCCTGGCCGAGTTCCTGGCACATCTCTGCGCTAAGGCAGTTGAAATGCTCTGCATTCTGCATTTCCAGATAGCAGATGCGGTCTTTTATGGTTTTCTTGACTAGCATAATCCAGTTGTTATTTGAACTTTGCAAAGAAATCGTTGCCCTTGTCGTCTACGAGGATGAATGCAGGGAAGTCTTCCACCTGAATCTTCCAGATGGCTTCCATTCCCAGTTCAGGATATTCCAGACACTCTACACTCTTGATATTGTTCTGTGCAAGGATTGCGGCAGGTCCGCCTATGCTTCCCAGGTAGAATCCGCCGTGTTTCTTGCAGGCATCCGTAACCTGCTGGCTGCGGTTGCCTTTTGCCAGCATAATCATGCTTGCGCCATGGCTCTGGAAGAGGTCTACGTAAGGGTCCATACGGGCAGCCGTGGTAGGGCCGAATGAACCGGAAGGCATTCCTGCCGGAGTCTTTGCCGGGCCTGCATAGAATACCGGATGGTCCTTGAAATACTGTGGAAGACCTTCTCCGCTGTCCAGTCTCTCCTTGAGCTTGGCGTGGGCTATGTCTCTGGCAACCACAATGGTTCCGTTAAGGCTCAGACGTGTGGATACCGGATACTTGGTCAATATCTTCAGGATGTCCGGAATAGGCTGGTTGAGGTCTATCTTAACTGCGTTGCCTTCTCCGGCCTTGCGGAGCTCTTCCGGAATCAGGCGGCCAGGATTGTCGTCCAGTTTCTCTATCCAGATACCGTCCCTGTTAATCTTTGCCAAAATGTTTCTGTCTGCAGAGCAGCTGACTCCCAGTCCTATAGGGCAGCTTGCGCCGTGGCGCGGAAGACGTATGATTCTGATGTCGTGAGCCAGATACTTGCCACCGAACTGTGCGCCAAGTCCAATCTTCCATGCCTCTTCCAGAACTTGTTTCTCGAGTTCCACATCCCTGAAAGCTCTTCCGCTCTCGTTACCCGTTGTAGGAAGGCTGTCGTAGAATTTTGCAGATGCCAGTTTAACCGTAAGCAGATTCTTCTCCGCTGATGTTCCGCCAATTACAAAAGCGATATGATATGGAGGACAGGCTGCAGTTCCCAGGCTCTTGATTTTCTCTATCAGGAACGGAACCAGAGTATCCGGATTCAGCACAGCCTTGGTCATCTGGTACAGATAGCTCTTGTTTGCGCTTCCGCCGCCCTTAACCACGCAAAGGAAGCGGTATTCCATACCCTCGGAAGCCTCTATGTCTATCTGTGCCGGGAGGTTGCACTTGGTGTTAACCTCTTTGTACATGGTCAGTGGAGCGTTCTGGCTGTAGCGCAGATTCTCCTCCGTATAAGTCTTGTAAACGCCTGAAGACAAGGCTTCTGCATCGTCAAATCCGGTCCATACCTGCTGGCCTTTCTCTGCATGGATAATAGCGGTTCCGGTATCCTGGCAGAAAGGAAGCTTGCCCTTGGCCGCAACCTCGGCGTTACGCAGGAACTGAAGCGCAACATACTTGTCGTTGTCTGATGCCTCAGGATCGCTGAGGATTTTAGCAACCTGCTCGTTGTGAGCCGGCCTAAGCAGGAAGTTCACATCCCTGAATGCCTGGTTAGCAAGCATCTTCAAGCCTTCCGCATCCACCTTCAGCATTGGATGACCTTCAAATTCTCCCACGCTAACGTGGTCTTTTGTAAGCAGATAGTATTCAGTGGTGTCTTTGCCCAGCTGAAACATCGGTTCGTATTTGTATGCCATAATCTGTTGTTTTATATTACTTGTTTCTTTTTATGCTCAGCGATGTAATTTGCTTATTCAAGGTCTTCTGAAACCTCTTTATCTCCTCTCTTTTTGCCCATGAGGAAGGCCTTCATGAACTCATTCAGGTCTCCATCCAGAACGGCCTGCGTATCAGCAGTCTCCACACCTGTACGCAGGTCCTTGACCATCTTGTAAGGATGGAGGACGTAGCTCCTTATCTGGCTACCCCATTCAATTCTCTTCTTCTGACCCTCCAGCTCCGCCTGTTTCTGGCGTTTTTTCTGAAGTTCAAGCTCGTAGAGGTGGCTCTTGAGAATGCGCAGGGCATTCTGGCGGTTATCCAGCTGTGAGCGCGTTTCAGTATTCTCCACCACAATGCCGGTAGGTATGTGCCTTACCCTCACACCGGTCTCCACCTTGTTCACGTTCTGCCCACCGGCACCCGATGAACGGAAGGTGTCCCACTCCAGGTCCGCAGGATTTATGACTATTTCAATACTTTCATCTACAAGCGGATACACAAACACAGAGGAGAACGTTGTCTGGCGTTTCCCCTGGGCGTTGTAAGGGGAAATCCTCACCAGGCGGTGAACCCCGTTCTCGGCTTTCAGGTAGCCGTAAGCGTAATCTCCCTCAATCTGCAGGGTGGCGCTCTTTATCCCCGCCTCGTCTCCCTCAAGCAAATCGGTGACGGTAACCTTATAACCGTTCCTCTCTCCCCATCTGGAATACATCCTCATAAGCATGGAACTCCAGTCGTTGGACTCCGTTCCTCCGGCTCCGGAATTGATTTTTACCAGCGCTCCAAGGTTATCTCCCTCGTTTGAGAGCATGCTCTTGAATTCCACATCCTCCAGATGCTTTTCAAGTGCCTTTTCCGCCTCTTCTATCTCTTCCGCAGAGGCCTCCATCTCCCTTAGCACATCAAGGTCTTCTCCCTCGCTTTTGAGGGAGTCCAGTTCCTTCACCCAATATTTAACTCCGGAAAGTTTCTTGACAAAAGCCTCCGCTTCCCTGGGATCGTCCCAGAAGCCAGCGGATGTTGTAATCTTTTCCTTCTCAGTTATTTCTTTGACTTTGCCGTCGTAGTCAAAGAGACCTCCTTAACGCAGCCAGGCGTTCCTTGAAATTATCCATAGATATACCTAAGAAATACAATTTTCCTATCTTTACAACCCGTTTAAAAAGAACAGGCCTTTAGGATATATTGCAAAGTTACAAAAATTAAGCATGAAAAACTTTTGCGCATTACTGTTATTCTCGGCGATTGGATTGGTTATTGCCGCATGCCCCAAGGGCAAAGAGGTGCAGGACCCTGCCGCAACAGACACTCTCGTAACACCGGTACCCATAGAGGAGCTCTTCCTTCCGGACACCGCATACGCCTCTGCCCAGAAGGTGTATTTTGTTGTGGAACAGGAGGATACCCTTAATTATTTTCTAAAGGACCTGGAAGACCGCTACGCATCTGGTTTTTCAACCTTCACATTCAGAAGAAACATGCTCCGCGATGCGGATTTTGGAGGAAAGCTGGAAAAGCGCCCGGAAACAGTTGAAATAGCCTGGCAGTTCAACACTCCTGAGGACAACTTCAACACCCGTATGGGCAATTGGGGCGGAGGTACCGGCTGGACAGGCCAGCCTATATATGTTCACTGGGGTGGAGATGATGTGGAGGCTTTTCGCCAGGCGGGCGTTCTTAATTCCCCGGAAAGTTTCAGCGGAGAGGAAATCATATTTACATCGTTGAACTCAAAAGCTTACTTTCTTGATTTCAATACCGGAAAGCGTACCCGGCCGGATTTGGACGTGCTGAATACAATCAAAGGTTCCCCGTCTCTGGATCCGGAACTCAAGAACCTCTACATAGGGCAGGGCGTTTCCAGAAAAACCCCGATGTGCCTGCTTTGCGTAGATCTTCTCAAGCATCAGATAACATACAGGTTCTCAGACCACAAGGCCTGGAGAAACTGGGGCGCTTTCGACTCTTCTCCGGTTGTAGCCGGCAGCTATCTTATCTGGCCGGGAGAGAATGGAAGCATATACAAATTCTCCAGGGAACAAGGCAAACTGAACCTTCTTCAGACGCTCCGCTACAAGGTTGGCGGTTCCGCTCCGGGAGTGGAATCCAGCATAGCCATCTGGCGGAACTACGGCTGGTTCCAGGACAATGCCGGAAATATCCTCTGCATTAACCTGAACACCATGAAACCTGTATGGCACTACAGCAATCACGACGATTCAGACGGCTCTGTGGTATGCCGCGTAGAGAACGGAACACCGTTCATCTATGCCGCAAGCGAGGTAGACCGCCAGGGAATGAGTGGACACTGCTTCTTTATAAAAATCAACGGTTTGGACGGTTCTCTTGTCTGGGAGCAGAAGATACCTTGCCGCCGCATAGATCTTGGCGGAAAGATATTGGACGGTGGAATGTACTCCACGCCACTGCTTGGCGGTGGAGACTGCAACGGGATGATATTCGCCAACGTTTGCCGCAACAAGGCGGCCAAGACAAACGGAGAACTGTTTGCCCTTTCCACAGAAGACGGCTCCGTAATCTACAACATTCCGCTGAGGCAATTCTGCTGGTCCTCTCCGGTTGCCTTTTATGACAATGAGAACAAGATGTACATTTTCACCGGAGACGGAGAAGGTTATATTTATCTGATAGAAGCCAAAACCGGAAAGGTTATCCACTCAAGGAAAGTAGCCTACAACTTTGAGTCTTCCCCAACCGTTGCAGGCAACGCCGCCGTTGTAGGCTCCCGCGTTAACGGCATATTCAAATTCGTAATCAAGTAGTTACGTCTATTTTTATAGTGTAGCCTCCCCTGTTTTCCGTACAGTTTATTCGTTTATTTGTAAACTTATAAACCGCACGAAGAATGAGGGAGGGCACATTTTTAGGGAAGGCTACATTTTTAGGGAAGGCTACAACACTACCCAGAAGATTATACACTACTATCTAATTAAAATATGCGGTCCCTTTTTTACAATGAGACTGTCGCATATTTCTTGGTTAGTAGTAGAATCATAGCTATAATGCCTTGATATAGATATAGAATCGTGATAGAAATAGGAGCATATATCTTTGGGATCCATTTTTAATTCTACATTAGGATATCCATATCTTTTACCAAGCTGCCTAATAGAATTACAATTAATATGATTCAAATATGAGTCTAGAGTATCTAATTGTTCCTTTGTAATACCGACATATAGTAAAAAACCTTTAGCCTCAGCACTGTTATACGAAATGTTCTCAAGAAGGATTGATTCCTTATCTGTAGAACTTGCTCTTAAATAGAATGTTCGTTTTCTTTTACCAGATCTCTCATATATTAATTCGTGTGTTTCTTTATACCTTGAGGGAATAAGAGTCATAAAATAACTCGCAGTCTTTATAAAGGAAGAATCTTTATCTGAGAGATTTCTAATATATGGATCGATATTATAATCTAAAACGATATGAATAGGAATTAATACTAGCCAAACAAGAACAAATAATATGAAAAGGCTAGCAACGAACAAAACAAAATAACTAATTACTCTATTCATTGTTTGGTCATTTTATAACAAATTGTAATCCCCGTAAAATCCAAGTGAAGTCTAATGGATTGTCTCCAAAAGGTGGCATCGGAACATTAAGAGAAAGGCCTTTAATGTTTATTTTGTATACCGGCCGCCATTTTTCTGGAACTAAAGGGCTTTCTTCTAAACCCTCGTTATATCTTTTTATACGTTTTTGTTTTTCAATAAATCCTGCTCCATAGAGTAAAACAAAAGGGTCAATTCCACAAGTAGTTCCAATTACCCCAAAATGAAAATTATTCAAATCTTCAGCTCGCCCTTTTACCCCATTAAATCCCTTAAACGTGAAAAGAGTTTCATTCAGGTCTCCCTTTCCTTTATCTTTGTCCTTATCTTTTCTATAAAAAGCTATTCCAATAATATGGTATTTATTAGTTTTTAGCTTTTGATTTTTGGGACTTCTGTATTTATAGTCCCACTTTTCATCTTCTTGAAAATTTGAACACCAAGTCAATGGAAAAGCATCAATGGCGTCACCAATATTATGGGCAAGTAAGTTCATAAACCAAATATCTGCATTAATAACATCCCCTAAGGATCCAATAAAAGTGCCATTTAAGAAAACACGTAAATCTGGATCAGATTCTTGATAATGAAGAATATACCCATAGTCATCAATTACAATACTATCTCCTGCAAAATCTAAATAAATAATAGGGCTTCCTGCACAATAATTATATGGTGTCAGTGGCAGGTATTTTTCTGCTTTCGGATCAATGTTGAACCACCTTGCAGTTATGGGGTCATACTGCCTGAATCCGTAGTCAATGTAATCTGTTCTGGCGGTGGTCTGTATTTCCTTTCCGTTGTAGAGGTCCCGCCTTGCGGTGATAGAAGATATGCTGTTCGGGTACAGGGTTGCTATAGAAGTTGGGATTGTAGGGAACGCCAGGTTCTGGCTTGTCTGTAGTCCGAACGGATAATATGCGTTCCTCTCGAGGATGTTTCCCTGTGCGTCTGTCACAGCCCTCACGCTACCCAGATGATCCTTTGTGAAGAAGGCGGTTGTGTATGCCGTATTAGTCAGGATATTTGCTCCTGATCCTGTCTGCTCCCTTATCGCCAGAATCCTTCCGCTGTCCGCATCTATACTCTCCAGATAAGCCTTTGTCTGTGCGCTTGCTCCT
>JAFZMA010000068.1 GCA_017551215.1 Bacteroidales bacterium
ACGCGGTAGGGTGGCTGTTAAGAGAAGCCGGCAAGCGGGACGAGAAACGTTTGATGTCATTTCTGTATACCCGTTGCCGGACTATGCCCCGCACAATGCTGCGGTATGCAATCGAGAAGTTCCCAGAACCCGTGCGCCAGCACTATCTCCGTTAGTTTTCCGAGGTGAGGTCCTTGATCTGGGCCAAGGTCTCGTCTGACTTGCTGAGTATGTTGTGGCGCATAATAAGGCCGAGTGCTCCGCCGATTACCAGACCCACACCAAGACCAATGAGCATTGGTGCCCTGAGTTCTGCCGGGAATTTTCCGTTTGTGTAGATTTCATAGACCATTCCTCCGAGCCATACCAGAAGCAGAGGTATTCCAATCCAGAGCCAGTTTACATAGCCTTTTTTGAAACGTACGATTCCCTTGGCTGCAGTTACGAGATCCGTGTTCATGTTCGGGAGCCTGTTGTTTATCACGATGGTAGCAACTAGGCAGAAAGCCAGCATAACTTCCGTGGCGATAACAAAAGGAACAGAGAATCCCACAGTCAGGAAGTTGAGACAGAGGAGCATAGCAATTATTCCGATAACAGTTTGGAAGAGAGCCTTTCTCTGGAGGCTGCCGAGAGTCTTGCGGTAGGCGTTGCGGAGGAGCTTGTCGTTGACGATGGTTTCTCCTTCCAGCTTTTCCTTCATCTGGCGCAGCTGCTGCTGCATTTCGTTGAGTATGTTATCTGTGTTTTCCATTTTAGTGCATCTTTTTGAGTTGTTCTTTGATTCTGACAAGACGGACAGAGACATTCTTGGTGCTGATTCCGACTATTTGGCCTATCTCTTCATAGCTGAGGTTTTCCAGCCACAGCAGGACTATTGCCCTGTCGAAAGGTCCGAGCTTGGAGATTCTGTCTTTCAGAAGATTGGCCTGGATTGAAGCCGAATCGCGGTCTTCAAAGAGGTCTATCTTCATTGATAGAGGTTCCTTTCTAGGCATACGCCTTTTCTTGCGGTCTGAAGAGATGCAGGTGTTGAGGCTTACCTTCCAAATCCAGGAGTTAAGGCTGCTTTCTCCACGGAAAGTTCCGGATCCTTTCCAGAGGTTGATCAGAATCTCCTGGAAGAGGTCGGCGACCTCTTCTTTGTCCTGCGAGAACATATAGCAGACGGTGTAAATCGTCCCCTTGTGTTCCCTAACCATTTTTTCGAATTCTTTTTCTGTCATGTCCGTTTTGTTTGTTTCTGCCCATTAGACGCAGAACCAATGGAAAAACTACACAAAGGTCAGAAAAAATTTAACGTGGGTGGTGATTGATTCTAGAAAATCATGCTCCAGGCGGCTTTCTGGGCCCTCTGGCTGTTGGCGGCGTTCATCTTTCCAAAGTTCCACTTGACGCCGAAGAGGATGTAGCGCCCCATTACAAGACGGTAGGTGTCTTCTTCATAGTTTGCCGTAACCGTGTGCCTGAGGTTTCTGGTCTGGTTAAGGATATCGCGGACCTTTACACTCAGGTTGAAGGCACCTATGTTCTTGGATATTTCCGCATTCCACTGCCATTCAGGCTTTCCGTATCCCTTTGCGTAGCCTTTATAGCAGACATAGGAAATATCGGAGATGAACTCAAATTCGTGCTTTGTAGTGTATGTGCCTTCTGCAAAGAAGCTTGCGCTCAGAGTATTTGTATTCACGCTGTTATCGAGTGAATAACGGGATATCCTAGCCTCGGTTTCCGCTCCGGCTGAGAATGTATACTGCTTCTGGTTGCATCTGATTTTGAAACTGGCGTCTGGAATAAAGAGTCTGGTCTTGCTCTTTTTGAAACCGCTAAGCCCACCGTAAAAGCGGTTGCCTTTGCTGTCTCCCCAGAAGTCTGCCATAAAAGCAGTGTAGTCAAATGTTTCTTTATCCAGGGCCGGCAGCGTACCG
>JAFZMA010000069.1 GCA_017551215.1 Bacteroidales bacterium
ACTCCTGTTTCTCATCTGATAGAGAAGGGAATAGAGAGAATGGGACGCCCGCTGACAGATATCCAGACAGCTGTGGAGAACATGGGTAACATAGAGGTTGCAAGGCTTGAGAAAGGACTTCCGACACTAGCTTCAATTGCCGGTGGCGCCCCTATGATAGGATTCCTGGGAACCGTGCTCGGAATGGTTCAGGCCTTCTTCAACATGAGTCAGGCCGGAAACAACATAGATATCACCCTGCTTTCCGGAGGTATCTACACTGCAATGATCACTACAGTTGCCGGTCTTATCGTGGGTATCCTTGCCTACTTCGGCTACAACTACCTTACATCCAAAGTATCCGACCTGGTGTTCACCCTGCAGAGCAACACCATCGAATTTATGGATCTGCTCCACGAGCCGGGCGGTAATTCTAAGTAAAGCATACATATGCCCAACAATCAACGGCAATTGAATCGCTGAGGAAAAAACCAATAACACAGCAAGTTATGGCAATTAAACAGAGAAACAAGGTGAATGCGGCTTTCAGCATGTCCAGTATGACGGACGTGGTGTTCCTGCTGCTGATTTTCTTCCTTGTTACATCCACACTCATAAATCCGAACGCCCTGAAGCTGCTGCTGCCTAAGAGCACCAACCAGATTTCGGCAAAGCCTCAGGTGAGCGTTTCCATCAAGCACTACCCGGAGACCAATACCTTCTCCTACCATATAAACGGACTCCAGCAGGCGACTCCGTTCGAGCAGGTGGAGGTTTCCATCCAGGCTCTTCTGCAGAATACGGAGGAGCCTACATTCACCATCCTCGCGGATCAGAGCGTTCCTATCGAGAAAGTGGTGGAACTCATGAATATAGCAAAGCGTAACCAGTATAAGGTAATCCTTGCAACGTCTCCGGAATAACATGTACTCCCTGACAAAACAGCAGCGGCAAGCCCAAGAGGGCAAAAAGATAGGCGTGGTTCTTACCATAGCCTTCCACGTTATGCTGCTTTTTGTTCTGGGACTCACGGGATTCAAGCTGATTTACCCGCCTCCTGCTGAGAAGGGCATCCTGCTTGAAATCCCCATAGAGGAAGTTCCGAGAAAGGCCATCCAGAAAAAGGCTCCGGAACCAAGAGCTCCGGAAGCGGATCCAACCAAGGAAGTCAATATCGTTCAGAAAGCCAAGGCTCCGCTCCAGAGCGAAAAGTCCAACGCCGGCAAACCTGCCACAGCACAGGGCAAGGGAGATGTGGAAATCCCTGAGCTAAAGCGAGAAATAGACAAGCGGGCACTTTTCCCGAGCGCAGACAACAAGAAAGACACCAAGGCAGCACAGACCGCCGAGAAAGTTGAAAATGACCTCAAGGCCGGACACTCAAAAGGCAACACGGACAGCGGCAAGCTGAACGGCAAGCCGTCCGTAAGACTGGAGGGCCGCTCAACCCTTGGCTCCCTTCCGCTCCCAGCCTACACCGTTAACGAAAGCGGCACCGTGGTTGTCAAGATCATCGTAAATGAAAAGGGAGAGGTAACCAACGCCATCCCTGGCCAGAAGGGTACAACCACCAACAATTCAACTCTCTGGAACGCAGCAAAGCAGGCCGCCCTGAAAGCCCGCTTCTCCCCATCCGACGCCCCAACCCAGGTCGGCTACATCACCTACATCTTCACCCTGAAATAAATCCTACTCGGCGATAGAGACAGTGTAGTAGTCTATCATACGGGAGATAGCACGGCGGCAGACTGGGCAGAAGAAAGGGTATGAGTTATCCCTCATCCTGCAGGTCGGGAACGGGCGGTAGATGCCTTCAGAGAGGTAGCCACCGCCTTCATAAAGGCCCACTTTAAAATCAGATTCTACGAGTGATTTGTAGGCAGGAAGTTTCTGGTCTGCTTTTGTAACCACCCCTTTCAGCTCCATCATATCCAGCCATTTGGACTGGAAACCTACCAGTGTGGTGATATTTGGTTCCCAAGGCTCTACTTTGAGGTCATACTGGTCTGTGCCGTCATCGTAGAAATACTCGTCTGCAAGGGCTCCGAAACTGTGTCCGAATTCGTGTACCACAACAGG
>JAFZMA010000070.1 GCA_017551215.1 Bacteroidales bacterium
AGAGGTTCCTGCATCAAAGACAATGACATTCTATATTCCTTTCCTGGCAGATTATAACAAGGAGTTTGGTCCTGCCGGAGGTGCCCAGATTAGAATATCTGTGGATACATATAATTCTACGGACCAACAGCGTGTTGTTTCATTTACCAATACTCTGACGCAGACTATTCCGGTACAAACCGGCAAGATGTATTCTGTTAGCGGAACTCTTAATTAGCATTTGCAGACGTTAGCTTTTATTACGGAGATTATAGAACATTGCGGAATCACCAAGTGCAGGTGGTTCCGCAATGCTTTTTGGTGCATTGCTGAGGCGGATTTACAGCTGGGCGGGAGCAATCTCGCCCGCTTCTTTGCAGGGGGGAGAGGTTGGAATCGCCGAGGCGGGCGGTTGGCATCGCTGAGGAAACAAAACAATCTTCTGGGATTGAATTTTACACCAAAAATCAATCTTTCAAGATTGTTTTTGTATACTTGAAACCTCAAAGCCTATTGTCCGGAGGTTTTAGTGGGATGACCACGTTCCTTGGGGAGTCCATGTCCACCAAGAGAGTTGCAGACCTGGGCTGAAAAAGCCGGGTTTTTGGTCCAGGTCCCACAGAGAAATTGCAGACCTGGGCTGATTGTTTGGAGATTAGGATAGCAAGAATTTCTTCCTTTTTTATATCTTCGTGCAAAGAAGCCCGTTGTCCGATGTTTTTAATATTAAGGACAATGGAAAATATTCTATGGTTAGTTACGTCAGAGCATTTGAAAAACAGGCTCTGGTTCAAGGATGATGAAGATTTCAAGGCAGGGATGAACTATGTGGCGCTTCTTGCCTCAACACAACCAGCTCAAATTATGGCGTTTGTTTTAATGTCTAACCACGTGCATTTTGTGGTGGGCGGAAGTAAAAAGGACGCACTCGGTTTTGTTACCCGTTTCAAAAAATTGTACTCTCAGTATTACCGTAGCAAATATTCTTTCAAACAATTACTTCGGGGCAATGGGGTGAATATTAAAGAGTTGTCGGTTGGCGACGAGTCTTTTGAAAAAGCAGTAGCATACGTTCAAATGAATCCAGTTGCAGCAAACATTTGTGTCCATCCCTCTGGCTATCCCTGGGGTACGGGGAGCACTTTCTTTAGCGATAGACAACATTCTGGAAAGTTCTTCTCCGATTTAAGCCAGGCGGACCGAAAACACATGCTTCACAGCAAACGGAAGCTTCCTCCTCAATATGCTGTGGATGGAAGAGGTGTCATAAGTCCGTTTTCATATATAGATGTCAATTTCGTTGAGTCGGTATTCAGGACGCCCAAAAGGATGAGTTACTTTTTAAGCAAATCCTCAAAGGCACGAACGGTTGCTAAGCTACCGACGTTTAGCGATAAGACGATACTGATGGCTGTCAAGGAACTATGCATTTCTATGTATAACAAGCCTGACTTGTCTTTTTTGGAAGATCCTCAAAGAGCCGATATTCTGCGACAGATCCAATATAGATTTTCGGCAGATCCCAATCAAATTGCCAGAGTTGTTGGCATTCCTTACGCAACTGTAGCAACGTTGATAGATTCCTTCTAAGGTTTTGTGGCTGGAGTCCAGGTCCACCAAGAGAGTTGCAGACCTGGGCTGAAAAAGCCGAGTTTGTGGTCCAGGTCCCACAGAGAAATTGCAGACCTGGGCTGATGTGTACCCCCGAGGCGAATCGAACGCCTATCAATGGAACCGGAATCCATCGTTTTATCCGTTAAACTACGGGGGCGGGGCTGTGTCCGGAAGTGTCCGGGAGTGTCCGGTTGGGCCAGTCGGGTCGGTTGGGGCCGGTTGAGGCGGTTGGCCTGTTGGGACTTTTTCCGGGACAAATCCGTGGACAAAGTTATAAATATTCTTATCTTTGCCCAAATACAGAATTTATTCTGTATGCTTGCATTAGAAGTTTGCGTTTAACAAATTTGTAAATACTAAAACCTGATAATATGAAAGCATTTGTTTTTCCTGGCCAGGGGGCGCAGTTTACGGGAATGGGCAAGGATCTGTACGAGAGTCTGGATCTTGCCAGAGAGTTGTTTGAGAGGGCAAACGAGATTCTTGGCTGGAGGATTTCTGACGTGATGTTTACGGGCAGTGCAGAGGACCTGAAACAGACAAAGGTTACTCAGCCTGCTATTTTCATTCATTCTGTTGTGCTGGCCAAGTGCTTGGCGCAGAGCGAGGAAGGAAGCCCGTTCAGGGTTAGGGCCGCGGAGGCTGGCATTCCGGGTTTCTGCCCGGATATGGTTGCCGGACATTCCCTTGGGGAGTTTTCCGCGTTGACAGCTGCCGGAGCTCTGAGCTTTGAGGAGGGTCTTACGCTGGTTTCCAAACGTGCGTTCGCAATGCAGAAGGCTTGCGAGCTGAAGCCGTCTACGATGGCCGCTGTGATTGGCATGGAGGACAAGGTTATTGAAGAGGTTTGCGCAGAGGTTACTGCAAGAGGGTGTTGCCAAGATGCTGCAGGGGATTGCTGTGCTTCGGCGGAGAAAGGTTGCGGGGTGGTTGTAGCGGCAAACTACAACTCGCACGGACAGGTGGTTATCAGTGGTGATATCGATGCTGTAGCAGCTGCCGGGGCAATTCTGAAGGAGAAGGGAGCACGCAGGGTGCTTCCGCTGCAGGTGGGTGGCGCGTTCCATTCCCCGCTGATGGATCCGGCAAGGGTCGAACTGTCGGAGGCTATTGAGAAGGCTGTGATTGTGAAGCCAATATGCCCGGTTTACCAGAATGTGGATGCCTTGCCGCACACAGATCCGGAGGAAATCAAGAAGAATCTTCTTATCCAACTTACCAATCCGGTAAGATGGGCGCAGATAGTGGAGAAGATGGTTGAGGACGGCGCAGACGAGTTCATAGAGCTGGGACCGGGAGCAGTTCTCCAGGGTCTTGCAAAGAAACTTACTCCGGCAGAAACAAAGATCACGGGTCTTCAGTAAATGCGGCTTGCCTCTTGATTACGGAGAGATGAGAAGCCCCCGGAGGTCCGGTTTCACTGGCAAATTGCGTTTAACCGGAAAGCTATGGCAAATATCTTTGATAATGCCCTTTTAATTTGTTATCTTTGAGCGCCCGATGGCGTTGATTTTCTGAAGCAATATTCTCATTGTCACGCGATTGGCGTATTTAGACACTTGTAGGAAGAAAACAACAACAAAGCATATAACTGATTAAATATCATGAGTAAAGAAAAAGTGTTTCTAACCTGCGACGGAAACCAGGCAGCAGCCCACGTAGCATATCTGTTCAGTGAGCTTGCCGCAATCTATCCTATCACACCTTCTTCTCCTATGGCTGAGCACGTAGACGAGTGGTCTGCTTACGGAAGAAAGAATCTCTTTGGAGAGACCGTGAAGGTTGTGGAGATGGAGAGCGAGGCCGGGGCCGCCGGAGCCGTACACGGTTCCCTTCAGGCAGGTGTACTTACTTCTACATTTACAGCATCTCAGGGATTGCTGCTAATGATCCCTAACATGTACAAGATAGCAGGAGAGCTGCTTCCAGCCGTATTCCACGTAACGGCAAGAAGCCTTGCAACCCATGCGCTGAGTATCTTCGGAGACCAGCAGGACGTGATGGCTGTGCGCCAGACCGGTTTTGCAATGCTGGCTTCTGCAAGTGTTCAGGAGGCTATGGATATGGCTGCGGTTGCACATCTTTCCACTATCAAGTCTTCTATCCCGTTTGTACATTTCTTTGACGGATTCCGCACTTCTCACGAGATCCAGAAGATTGAGGTGATTCCGGAAGAGGGCCTTAAGAAGATGGTCAGCACCAAGGCTTTGGCTGCTTTCCGCAAGAGGGCTCTGAACCCGAACGCTCCTGTTACAAAGGGAACTGCACAGAATGCAGACGTTTACTTCCAGGAGACAGAGGCCAGGAACCAGTATTATACAGAGGTTCCTAACATTGTGGCAAGGTATATGGGTGAGCTCGGCGAACTTACCGGCCGCCACTATCTGCCTTTCGACTATTTCGGAGCACCTGATGCCGAAAGGGTTGTGATTGCAATGGGTTCTGTCACCGATACGGTTAAGGAAGTTGTGGACTACCTTGTTGGCAAGGGCGAGAAGGTGGGCGTTGTAGTAGTTAGGCTGTACAGGCCTTTCAGCACCCAGTACTTCCTGAGGGCTCTGCCTAAGACAGTTAAGAGAATTGCCGTTCTTGACCGCTGCAAGGAGCCTGGAGCCGTTGGAGAGCCTCTGTACGTGGATGTTAAGAGCGCTCTGGCGGACACCGCTTTTGCCGGAAAGGTAAAGATCGTAGGAGGACGCTACGGACTCAGCTCCAAGGATACTTCTCCTGCACAGATTCTTGCCGTTTACCAGAATCTGGCAGCCAAGGAGCCAAAGAACTCATTCACAATCGGTATTGTGGATGACGTTACTTTCCTCTCTCTGCCTCAGAAGGAGGAGATTTCTCTTGCAAAGCCTGGTACATACGAGCTGAAGTTCTTCGGACTTGGTTCAGACGGTACTGTTGGCGCAAACAAAAACACAATCAAGATAATCGGCGGAACCACAGACAAGTACTGCCAGGCTTACTTTGACTACGATTCAAAGAAGAGCGGCGGATTTACCTGCTCTCACCTGAGGTTCGGAGACAATCCTGTGAATTCTCCGTACCTGGTTTCCACTCCGGACTTTGTGGCTTGCCACGTTCCTTCATACTTGACCAAGTATGACGTTCTGAGGGGAATCAAGAAGGGCGGTACATTCCTGCTCAACAGCCTGTGGGATACAGAGGAGACCCTGAAGAGACTTCCGGATTTCATCAAGTATCAGATTGTCAGCAAGAAGCTGAACTTCTACATCATCAACGCAACTAAAATCGCTGAGGAAATTGGTTTGGGCAACCGTACCAACACTATCCTCCAGAGTGCGTTCTTCAAGATTACGGGCATAATTCCTTACGAGGATGCCGTTAAGGAGATGAAGAAGATGATAGACAAGAGCTACGGCAAGAAGGGCGAGAACATCGTCAAGATGAACTA